>JAYUQI010000097.1:0-4135 GCA_043756805.1 Sphingomonas sp. | reverse complement strand
TCAGATGCAGCCTGTTAGCTGCAATCGAATGCTTTACCGCCTTGCCCGTCCAGCCTTGTTTCAAATTGATCCCGAAATGGCCCATCGTGCGACGATTTCGGCGTTGCGCTGGTTTCCCGGTCGAAAGGTGCGATTTGACCCGCGCCTCGCGACAAATGTCGCGGGAATCGACTTTCCATCACCCGTCGGTCTTGCCGCGGGGTTCGACAAGGACGCCGAAGTGCCCGATGCGATGCTCGGGCTGGGCTTTGGTTCTGTCGAAGTCGGAACGATGACGCCGCTGGCGCAAGCGGGCAATGCCAAACCGCGCCTGTTCCGGCTGGTCGAGGATGCGGGCGTCATCAACCGGATGGGATTCAATAACGGCGGCCATGCGGCGGCGCTGGTACGCTTGCAAAAGCGTGAACGTCGCGGGATTGTCGGGGTGAATGTGGGCGCGAACAAGGACGCATCGGACTGGGTGGCTGATTATGTTACCGGCGTGCGCGTCATGTCTGGCGTCGCGGACTATATAACGATCAATATCAGCTCGCCGAACACGCCGGGCCTGCGCGGGCTCCAGGACAAGGTCGCGCTCGATGAGTTATTGGCAGCCGTAATGACCGTGCGCAGTGTGCCCGTATTTTTGAAAGTTGCCCCCGATCTCGACAGCGCGGCCATCGATGATGTTGCTACTGTGTCGATCGCGCGCGGGATCGATGCGCTGATCGTCGGGAATACGACAATTTCACGCCCGTCGTTGCAGTCGCGCTGGCAGGGTGAGGCAGGCGGCCTTTCGGGCACGCCGTTGAAATTGCTGGCGATGGAAAAGCTGGCTGCGTTTCGCACTGCTACCGGCGGGCAGATACCACTCATCGCAGCAGGCGGAATCGACAGCGCGGATGACGTTTATGCGCGCATTCGGGCGGGGGCGTCTTTGGTGCAGATCTATTCGGCGCTGGTCTATCATGGGCCGGGACTGGCGAAATCGATGGGGGCGGGCCTCGCCGCTTTGCTCGAGCGCGACGGATTTGCGCATGTCAGCGACGCGGTGGGGGTAGACGCGATTTAGCTTTGCCGCCTAGAGTTCTTGCCATGATCCGTTTATTTCTCGCGCTTGTCGCTTTCGTCCTGCCCGTCTCCGCTATGGCTGCCGGTGGCGTGGTATCGTCCGCTGATCCGCGGGCGACCGCGGCAGGGCAGGAAATGCTGCGCGCAGGGGGCAGTGCGGCGGATGCGGCAATGGCGATGATGCTGGCGCTGACCGTGGTCGAGCCGCAGTCGTCGGGCATCGGGGGCGGCGGGTTCATTCTTTATCACGACGCGAGGACCGGCAAACTCGCCACGATCAACGGCCGCGAGAAAGCGCCCGCTTCGGCGCGGCCCGACCAGTTCATGACTGACGGCAAGCCGACGCCCTATATGAAGGCGTTTCCCGGCGGTCTGTCGACGGGTGTTCCCGGCAACATCCGCCTGATGGCGCGCACGCACGAGCGCTGGGGCAAGCTGCCGTGGGCAAAGCTGTTCGAACCGGCGATCCGGCTGGCCGACGGGTTCGAAATCAATGCGATGCTGGCGGGCCGGTTGCGCGAGATTGCGCCGCTGTGGAAAGACTTTCCGGCGGCGCAAGCGCTTTACTGGCAGGATGGGAAGCCCAAAGCTGCGGGGACAATGCAGCGCAATCCCGCCCTCGCGGCGCTGCTCCGCAAAGTCGCAACGGACGGCGCCGGTGCCTTTTACACCGGGGCGGCGGGGCAGGCGATTGTCGATGCCGTCGCTGGGTCAGCCGTCAATCCCGCGTCGCTGACAATGGCCGATCTCGTGGCCTACAAGGTTCAGGATCGCGCACCGGTATGCGCGCCGTATCGCCAGTATAAAGTGTGCGGCATGGGGCCGCCGTCATCGGGCGCAACGACGATCCTGCAAATGCTCGGGACGATCGAACGGTTTGACATGAAAAAGCTGGGACAGGATTCGCCTGTCGCGTGGCATGTCCTCGCCGAGGCTATGCAGCTGGCCTATGCCGATCGCGAGAAATATCTGGGCGACAGCGATTTCGTGCGCGTGCCTGTCGCGGGGCTGATCGACCGGCGTTATCTGAAACGCCGGTCGGCGCTGATTTCGCCAACGGCGTCGCTCGCCAGATATGAGGCCGGAACACCGCCCGGCGCACAGGCACGGACCGCCGGGTTGTCGTCCGAAGTGCCTGCAACAACACATTTCGTGGCAACGGACGGCGCGGGCAATGTCGCGTCGATGACGTCGACGATCGAGGGGCCATTCGGCAGCCAGCTGGTCGCCAATGGCTATTTCCTCAATAACGAACTGACCGATTTCACCTTTGCGCCGGTCAAGGACGGTGCGCCTGTCGCCAATGCGGTGGCACCGGGCAAGCGGCCGCTATCCTCCATGTCCCCGACGATTGTTTATGACAGGAAGGGTCGCGTTGTCCTCGCGGTGGGCTCGGCAGGTGGCAAGCGGATCATCATGCATGTCATGAAGACGCTCGTTGGCTATATGGACTTCGGGTTGACGGCGCAGAACGCGATTGCCCTGCCCAATATCTATTTCGGGGGATCGGCAGTGCTGGTCGAAAAGGGCACAAAACTTGGCGCAATGCAGAGTGAACTGGCGGCGCTCGGCCAGACAGTGGTAGTCAGCGATCTGGGATCAAAGCTGAATGCCGTCGAACGGACGCCAACGGGATGGCGCGGCGCGGCCGATCCGCGTGGCCCGGGCAATGCCTTAAACGAGTAAAGTACGACGAAGCTGCGACCGGCATAACCGGCGCAGATTGCAGGAGAGAGTATGCGGCAGTTCGAACATTTCCCCAATCTCGTGACGATGTTTTTCACGCGTGCCAGCGAATATGGCAACGCGCCATTCCTGTGGCATCGCGACGGAAAAAGCTGGGTCTCGCGCAGCTGGACGCAAACCGCATTGCAAGTGTCGGCATTGGCGGCGGCGCTGAAACGGTTGGGGATCGAGCGTGGTGACCGCGTCATGCTGGTTAGCGAAAACCGGCCCGAATGGTGCATCGCCGATCTCGCAATCATGGCGGCGGGCGCGATTACGGTGCCGACCTATACGACGAATACCGAGCGCGACCACAGCCACATCCTGCAGGATTCAGGGGCGAAGGCCGTCATCGTCTCGACGGCCAAGCTCGCGCGGACGCTGCTGCCGTCGGTCATCCGGTCGACCAATTGCAAAACCGTGATCGGCATGGAAGATCTTAAAATCGGTCAGTCGGGCGACGTTGCGTTTCACGACTGGGCCGCAATGCTGTCGGTCGAAATGGCCGATCCGGCAGCAACGGCGGCGGGCGCGGACTTCAACCGCGACGACACCGCCTGCATCATCTACACCAGCGGCACTGGTGGCTCCCCGCGCGGCGTGCGCCAGCATCACGGCATGATCCTGCACAATGTCGAAGGGTGCATTGACATTTTCAACCATGATTTCGGCTGGGGCGATGAAGTGTTTCTGTCGTTCCTGCCACTGAGCCACGCCTACGAGCATTCAGCAGGGCAATTCCTTCCCATCGGGCTCGGCGGCCAGATTTATTATGCCGAAGGGCTGGAGAAGCTCGCCGCGAATATCGAGGAAGTGCGCCCGACGGTCATGGTGGTCGTCCCCCGCCTGTTCGAAGTGCTGCGCGCGCGCATCTTGAAAACGATCGAGAAGCAGGGCGGGATGGGCCCCAAACTGCTGCGGCGCGCGCTGTCGCTGGGGGCAAAAGATCTCGGCAAAGGGATACCCTTCTGGGACAAGCCGGTTGATTTCTTCATCAAACGCACGCTGCGCCCCGCCGTGCAGAAGAAGTTCGGCGGGCGGATGAAAGCACTCGTCGCGGGCGGCGCACCGCTCAATCCCGACATCGGCCTGTTCTTCCATGCGCTCGGCCTGCCTTTGATGCAGGGCTATGGCCAGACCGAATCGGGCCCTGTCATTTCGTGCAACCGGCCCAGCGCGGGCATCAAGATGGACACAGTCGGCCCGCCGTTGATGAACACCGAAGTGACGATCGCCGCCGATGGCGAAATCCTCGTCCGTGGTGAACTGGTCATGCAGGGCTACTGGAACAATGACGCCGAAACAGCGCGCGTATTGGTCGATGGCTGGTTGCACACCGGCGACATCGGGCATCTCGACG
>JAYUQI010000096.1:0-11888 GCA_043756805.1 Sphingomonas sp. | reverse complement strand
ACTGGGACTTTCCCTATGTCCTCGGCCTGTTCGACGACCTCGGCGTCGAAGCGCATTTCATGGCGAAGAAGTCGATCTTCCGCTGGCCCTTCGGCACCTTCATGCGCGAAGTCGGTGGCGTGCCCGTCGACCGCGCGGCGGCGGGCGACATGGTGAGCCAGATGATCGCCGAATTCGCAAGCCGCGACGCCTTCGTCCTGACCATCGCCCCCGAAGGCACCCGCAATTCGGTGAGCGCCTGGCGCACCGGATTCTACCGCATCGCCCACGGCGCAGGCGTGCCGATTGTGTGCGGTTTCATGGATTATGCCCGCAATGTCGGCGGGTTGGGGCCGGTGATCATGCCCACGGGGGATTATGAAAAAGACATGGCCCCCGCGTTAGAGTTTTATAAGGGGATTACGGGGAAGCATCCCGAGCGGATGAGTAAGCCGGGGCGGGGATAGGGTGGCAGGTTTGTCGGGGGAAGCGGACAGGCAGATTTTGAGGCAGAAATCGGCATAATTGCCGTAAGCCGAATGCTTCAAGAATTTTGCTAGCATAATCGAAGGAATACCGAGAAAACGGAGCAATTGGGGCTAGAGAATCGAAGCAACGGCGATAACACCAACGGGGCAAGCAATCATCAGAAGCAAAGATGATGGGCAGAGCTATGTCATCCAATCCAAAGATCTCGAGTGGAACCAGGTTGGCGGCGACGAACGCCAAATGGGTCCTGAGCTCGAGTATCTCGGCGAGATCGAGCATCCAGCATTAGGCAGGTTAACTTGGTCGGTTTGGGAATATCCTGTGGGTATGTTTAACGATTCAGACCAAGATGTTAACGGCCACACGCTCGAAGCGAATTTTGATTTCGATCCTCAATTTGAGAAGGACGAAGACTGGGACGAAATCGAAGCTCACGAGGAACTGGCAAACCTGACTGATGATCAACTGCGAGCGTTGCCGAAAGAGAAACAGAAGACATACATCATCGATTGGTTTCATTCGCAGTTCTGGGACCCGGCGCATGAGACCCCCTACGACGGCCGCGAAGGCGGCTACCAGTATGTTTATGGGGGACCCTATGAGGCACGAGAGGAGCTTGAAGAAAAATTCGGCGGCATTGTCGAAGAGTACATTATTGAGAATGCCGTTGAAGAAATCGAATCTGACGGCCAAACCGACTGGGCACCGTCTCCGAAGCACCCTGATCAGTTGCGTGCCGCCGAGGAACACTATGAGAGTTTCAAACCGCAAACGCTGGATGAAATAGGCGCTGCGCTGGCAAGCGGCGCTAAGACTGATTTGGGTTCGCCAGCCGCGCAAACTGCCGCTGAAGAACTAAAGAACTCAGCCGATGCCCTGATGGCTGCGATTGATGCCCGCAGACCCTTACACGGCGGTATGGGACACAACGGTCCAGCTTTGGATGATGAGGGAAATCTGCTCCCCGACGGTTTTGAGAATGAACTGCGCCAAACTGCAAATGTGTTATCCGTCCAAATGGAAGCCAGCGCTCCTGACCTAAAAGTGGTCCTTGAAGCAGCAACACGGCTAAAGCGTTTTCGAGCTTGGCTGCAGCCGAGGATTGATCTGGCCGCCGATGAATTTGCTAAAGAGATCGGAAAAAAGGGAGCAACGACGCTCATAACGATTGAAATCATTGCCTTAGCGTCAATTGTGCCGGGACTCGACAAAGCGCTCGCTGCAGTATGGAATTGGCTCCAAGCCATCTTAGTTTGATCGGACATGAACCATGTCATTCGAATTGGTTTGCGCCCTGCCAACGTCGTTCAAAGCTAGTGAACGAACGGCTTGTTTCGATCTGCGATTTCAGGATCGGGAATGACCGAATCGTCGTCGGTAACCGACGTTCCTCCCGCCCGTCACCCCGGGCTTGACCCGGGGTCCAGCTGCCTCCGTGCGGCGAGCGAGTTGTTTCACCCAAAGGCACCAAAGCACCAAAGAGAGAACTCTCTTTGGTGCTTTGGTGCCTTTGGGTGAAATCGGCGTTCTCGCAAAACATGCGGCACCTTCGCGTCGAGGCTGCAAAGCCTTTCGCTACTGTGTGCCGGAAGAAGCGGGACCCCGGGTCAAGCCCGGGGTGACGAGATTGGGGGAGTGTCGGCTTTCAGGAAGATCATTCGGCAACGTGCGGGTCCGCAAACTTGTCGAAAACAGTCACGGAGCGCCATCCGCAACAAAAACCTCTGTCCTACACAAAATGTTCCTGATACGTTCCGATCCGGCTCTTTCTATCTGTTGACCCCAAACCCCCGTTTCCGCGTGGCCGCCATAGGCTACCTTTGTCATCTTCGTAAAGAAATCCGACACTATAACGTCACTCCCCCCTCCCGATGATAAGGATGCCCCGCGATAATACTCGTCGCACGATACAGCTGTTCGCAAAGCATCGCGCGGACGAGCAGGTGCGGCCAGGTCATCGCGCCGAAGCTCCAGATCAGGTCGGCCGACGCGCGTTCTTCGGCGTTCAGGCCATCCGCTGCGCCGATCAGGAAGCGCGCCTCGCGCACGCCGCTGTCGCGCCAGCTTTCGATCAGTCGGGCAAAAGCGGTCGAGCCCATCGTCACCCCGCCCTCGTCGAGCGCGATGATCTTTGCCGGGGCCAGAACCGGCGCGACCTTGCCGCCGACCTCGGGCAATTCGGTGATCGCGAACGGCCACGTCATCCGCTGCGCATAACGCGCCACAAGCTCGGCTTCGGGACGGCGCGCGATCTTGCCGCGTGCAACGATGTGCAGCTTCAATTAATGCGTGGTGGGTGCCGCAGGCGCTTCGCCGAACGCCCACATCCGTTCGAGATTATAGAAGCTGCGCACTTCGGGGCGGAACAGGTGGACGATGATGTCGCCGGTGTCGATCAGCACCCAGTCGGCGGCGGGCAGCCCCTCGATCCGCGCCGACCGGCCCGTCGTTTCCTTGATCTTCTGCGCAAGCTTCATGGCCATCGACGCGACCTGCCGCGTCGATTTGCCCGATGCGATGACCATATGGTCCGCAATCGATGATTTCCCTGCCAGAGGAATGGAAACGGCCTCGACAGCCTGATCATCGTCGAGCGATTTCATGATCATGGCATGGAGCGCATCGACCGAGTCGGGCGCGGGGGCAGGAACGGGAGCGGGTTCGGCGGCAGTGGCGGGCAAGGAGAATCCTTCAGTCGTTGGGCGGTTCATCGTTCCGCTGATGGGGGGTGGAAAATCGGCGATACCAGTCGGGATCGGCCCGACGGAGCGCCGTTGCGGAGGTCGGATCGGGGCGGAAGTGCAACAGCACGAGCGCCGGCGGTCTCCAGTGCGTCCACTGCTTTACGCTGGCCTCGGGTCGGACAAAACGCCGCAGCCATGCCGTTGCGGGGCTCGCAACAGTCATCGCTTCATAGCCCGGACGCGCGACAACCGCAATCGGAACCAGCCGCGCAATCCGCCGCCAGTCGCGCCAGCGGTGGAACTGGCCGAGATTGTCCGCGCCCATGATCCACACGAACCGCCGTTTGGGGTAACGGCGGATGAGCTTGGCGATCGTATCGGCGGTAAAGCGCGTGCCCAACTGCGGCTCGATGTCCGACGCCCTGATGATGCTCCGCCGCGCCATTTTTCGCGCCGAGGCCAGCCGCGCGCGATAGGGGGCCATGCCGTCGGCGGGCTTCAATGGATTGCCCGGCGAGACCAGCCACCAGACCTCGTCAAGACCCAGCGCGTCGGCCACAAACAGGCTGATCCGCCGGTGCCCGCGATGCGCCGGGTTGAATGATCCGCCGAGGATGCCGGTGAGGGTCAATCGGGCACCGGCTTCCAATCATTACGTTCGTGGCGGACGCGAACGACCTCGACGCCGTTTCGAACGGGACGATAAATCAGGACATAGCGAAGCCGCTTTGGCTTCCACTTCCGCCAGTTACGATAATCGATGGCGGGACCCGCAAATGGGTGATCCAGCAAAAACTTCGTCGCTGAAATGACGCGCTCAAGAGCATCTTGCGCAATCTGGCTGTCAAATTGCTCCAAATATGCTTGCATCGCAGCGAGATCGCGGGTCGACGCTGCCGTCCAGATAATGCGGCTCATGCAGCGGCGCGGCTTTTCCTGCGATCCAGAAACATCGCTTCCACTTCTTCCTGTGTAAATGTGCGGCCAGCTGCAATGTCGTCCTCACCTTCTTTGATAAAGGCAATCCATTCGGACTGTTCTTCGACGTAACGGCGAATTGCTGTTGCCACGATCCATGCGCGGGTTCGATCCATATCCTTTGCGAGCGAATCCAGCCCTTCGGAAAGGACACGCGGCACACGAGATGTAACGACAATTGTATCAGTCATAAGCCTAGTGTATCGTTTGTATACAAATACGTCAAGCTGACTTAAGGTCGCACTTGCCCCGTGCCGCGCACCAGCCATTTATAGGTCGTGAGGCCCTCCAGCGCCACCGGACCGCGCGCGTGGAGGCGGCCCGTTGCGATGCCGATTTCAGCGCCCAGCCCGAATTCGCCACCATCGGCGAATTGCGACGAGGCATTCCACATGACGATGGCTGAATCGACGGCATTCAAGAAGCACTCCGCCTTTGCCGCATCCTCGGTAATGATCGCATCGGTATGGTGCGACGCATGGGCAGCGATATGCGCGAGAGCGCCATCAAGGCCATCGACGATGCGAACGGCGCAGATTGGTTCGAGATATTCGGTATCCCAGTCCTCGGTTGATGCCGGTTTGACGCGAGCATCGAGCGCAATCGTCTCGGTATCGCCGCGCAGCTCGCAACCGCTATCGGCGAGCGCGCCAACAACCGCTTTGGCATCGGCAAAGTCGCGGTCGATCAGCAGCGTTTCCATTGCCCCGCAAATGCCGGGGCGCCGCATCTTGGCGTTGACCGCAATCGTCCGCGCCATATCGGGGTCGGCGGCGGCATCGATATAGGTGTGGTTGATCCCGTCGAGATGCGCGAGGACGGGCACACGCGCATCGGCCTGAACCCGCGCCACGAGCGTCTTGCCGCCGCGCGGAATGATGACGTCGATCTTGCCATGCGCCGCCAGCATCGCGCCAACGGCGGCGCGGTCTGTTGTCGGGACCAACTGGATCGCATCGCGCGGCAACCCTGCCGTTTCGAGCCCCGCAACCAGAGCGGCATGAATCGCCTTGTTCGTATTCACCGCTTCGGAACCCCCGCGCAGGATCGCGGCATTGCCCGACATGACGCACAGCATCCCGGCATCTGCCGTCACATTCGGGCGGCTTTCGTAAATGATCCCGATGACACCGAGCGGCACGCGGACGCGCGTGAACTTCAGGCCATTGGGTCGCGCCGACTGGTCGATGATTGCACCGACCGGGTCAGGCAGTGCAGCGATGGCATCGACCGCGCTCGCAATCCCTTCGATCCGTGCGGCATCGACGGTCAACCGGTCGATCATCGCTGCTGCCATCCCGCTCGCTTTGGCAGCGTCGAGGTCAATGGCGTTCGCGGCCATGATCGCACTGGCTGAGGCGCGCAACTGCGCCGCCGCTGCTTTCAAACCCGCCGCTTTCTGCGCGGTTGGCATGGCGGCCAGCTGATGCGACGCGATCCGCGCGCGTGCCGCCATGTCGTCAATCAGCGCGACCGGATCCATCAGAAATCGACCTTGTCATAATCGGCGGGCGGCGCGATCACGCCCATCCGTTCGGCGAGCAAGGGACGAAAGCTGGGTCGCGATTTCAGCCCCGAATACCAGTTGCGCGTCTGCTCATGTGCGCGCCAGTCAATCCCGCCGAGATAATCCGCGACCGAGATGTGCGCCGCCGCCGTCAGGTCGGCGAGGCTCAGCGTTGCGCCGCCAAGCCAGTTGCGATGATCGAGCAGATAGTCGGCATAATCGAGCATCGAATTGGCGGCCTTCATCGCCTCGCGCAGCGCGGTCGTATCGGGCGTTGCGCGGTGAACAATGCGTTTGAGCATCCGTTCCATCATCAGCGGGGCCACAACGGCCCCGTGAAACTGCTCGTCGAACCAGGCCGACAGCCGCCTGATTTCGGCGCGGTTGATCGCGGTGCCCGAAATCATCGGCGCTTGCTCGACTGTTTCCTCGAAATATTCGCAAATCGCGACTGAATTGATCAGCGTGATATTCCTCTCGCTTTCGACCAGCACCGGCGTCTGCCCTGCCGGATTCAGGTCGACGAATTCGTCGCGCCGTTCCCACGGATGCTCGCGGACCAGTTCATAGCCAATCCCCTTTTCGCCCATCAGCAAACGGACCTTGCGCGAAAAGGGGCAGAGCGGAAATTGATGGAGAAGCCACATCTGACGGTCGATAGGGCAGCGGACACAAAATCGGAAGTGGGTTGATCGGCCTAATCCGCAAAGACCGCTGCGCGCTTGCTCATGTTGGCGGCGACCGCTTCCATCATGTTGGGCTTGCCGATGACTGCCATCTGCTCGTGCGTTTCGGCCTCGAGCATCGTGCGCGGATCGGTGTCATGCGCCATGTTGCAAAGCCGCTTGGCCCCGCGAATGGCGTGCGGGCTGCGCGCCGCAATGGCTGTTGCCATTTCCATCGCGGCGGCATGCGGATCATCGGCAATGCGCGTGATGAAGCCGTGGTGCAGCGCTTCGTCGGCGTCGAACTCGCGCGCGGTATAGACCAGCTCGCGCAGCACATCATCACGCACCAGTCCGCGCCAGATCGCGAAGCCGGCCATGTCGGGCACCAGCCCCCAATAGATCTCGCGAATGGCAAAACGCGTGCCGGGCGCGGCAATGCGGATGTCGGCCCCCGACATGATCTGAAACCCCCCGCCGAACGCAACACCATGGACTGCCGCGATCACGGGCATCGGCAGATTGCGCCACCCCCAGGTGACATGCTGCGGCAGGATCGATCCCTGCGCGTTGCGGTCAGCTCCGGTGCCGGAGCCCCCCGCCGCCATGCTTGCCATATCGAGCCCTGCGCAGAACGCCTTGCCCTCACCCGAGAGGACGACACAGCGGACGTCTTTTCGGTCCGCGAGTGCATCGATGGCCGCCCCGATTTCGCTGAACATGGCGGGATCGATTGCATTCATCTTGTCGGCGCGGTTCAGGCGCACGCCGGCGATCTGGTTGGTGATGGTGGTGGTTACGCGGTCGTTCATGCAGTGTCCTTTGCCCAATAGGCGTCGCGGAGGAGGCGTTTGTAGAGTTTGCCGGTATCATGGCGCGGCAGTTCGGCCAGAAAATCGATGCGGCGCGGCGTTTTGATGCCCGAAAGCGAGGCGCGGCAGAACGCAGTGAGCTCGGCGGCAAGATCGTCGCCCACATCGGCCATGTTCGCTGGCTGGACGACAGCGACGACCATCTCGCCCATCTCGTCATGCGGCGCACCGATGACGGCGACATCGGCAACCTTGGGATGCGTGACGAGCAGATTCTCGATCTCCTGCGGATAGATATTCACGCCGCCCGAAATGATCATGAAGCTCTTGCGGTCGGTGAGGTAAAGATAGCCATCATCGTCCACACGACCGACGTCGCCGAGCGTTGACCAGCCGTGCCGGTTGCGGCTTTCGGCGGTCTTGTCGGGATCGTTGTGATAACGGAACGATCTCGGGCCTTCGAAGAAAACCATCCCGTCCTGTCCGGGGGGTAAATCGTTACCGTCCTCGTCGCAGATGCGCAGCTTTGCTTCGCCGATGCTGGGGCCGACGGAGCCGGGTTTTGCCAGCCATTGCGCGGCTTTGATCGCGGTGAATCCATTGGCTTCGGTGCCGGCATAATATTCGTCGATGACCGGCCCCCACCAGTCGATCATCGCTTGCTTGACCGGCACCGGGCAGGGCGCGGCAGCGTGGATGGCGACTTTCATCGACGAGACGTCATAGCGGGCGCGGATCTCAGCGGGCAGCTTGAGCATCCGCACGAAATGCGTCGGCACGAATTGCCCGGCATTGCAACGGTAACGCTCGATATTGGCCAGCGTCGTTTCGGGATCGAACTTGTTCATCAGCACAACGGTCCCGCCAAGCTGGTGGACTGTCATCGTCCAGCCTAGGGGCGCGGCATGATAGAGCGGCGCGGTCGAGAGGTAGATCGTCTCTGCACTCAATCCGAAGAAACCGACAGCGAGCATCGCCAGCGGCGTCACGGCATCAATGGCCGGATCGGGCAAGGCGTCGCGGATGATACCTTTGGGTCGTCCCGTCGTGCCGCTCGAATAGAGCATGCCCTGCCCGGCACTTTCGTCGGCGATCGGCGTTGCGGACATCGTGGCGACGGCGGCTTCCCACGCGCTGAACCCGGTGATCGCCCCGCTAAGGCTGTAACGGTCAACCAACGCCATAAGCGCCGACGCGATTGGTGCCAGTGACGCCCCCGCAACGAGCAGCTTTGCGCCACAGTCTTTCAGAATATAGTCGACTTCATCGACCGTGAGTTTTGACGAAATGCAGACAAAGCGCAGGCCGCATCGCTGCGCGCCCCACGCCAGGCTGAAATAATCGGGCGTGTTTTCAAGGAAAAAAGCGACGGCGTCGTCCGCCTGTAACCCCTTTGCCCGGAAAAAATGCGCGGCGCGGTTCGACGCGGCGTCAAGCTCGGCATAGGTCGTGACGGCACCGGTTTCGGCGACGATGATCGCAGCTTTGTCGGGCGTCGCAGCGGCATGGCGATAGGGATGCATCCAAAAACTCCGTTCGCCCTGAGCTTGTCGAAGGGCCGCTTTATTCTTGGATAGCAGCTAAGACGAAAAACAGGGCTTCGACAAGCTCAGCCCGAACGGTATGGGAGGGGTATGAGTGATTTTGACGCCCCTCGTTTCATTTCGGCCATGAGCCGGTCGGGGCATAACGGGATGCTGGGGATCGACTATCACGCGCACGGCCCCGACTGGACCGAACTTGCGCTGCCCTATCGCGAAGACCTGATCGGTGATCCCGAAACGGGCATCCTCGCATCGGGGCCGATCATCACGCTGATGGACATGGCGACGAGCATTGCCTGCTGGTTGAAATCGGGGACGTTTCGACCGCAAGCAACCGTCGATTTGCGCATCGATTATCTGCGTCCCGCCGAACCCGGCAAGACCGTGATCGGCCACGGCGAATGTTACAAACTGACGCGGCGCATGGCATTTGTCCGCGGCGAAGCGCACGACGGCGACCCCGCACACCCCATCGCGCATGTTGCTGGTACATTCATGTTCACTGCGGTTGACTGAGTTTTCGTCACCCTATGCCGCAACACTCGGCTTGCGGCGCGATGGACTTCGTGTGACGATGCCTTTCGCCGACGGGCTGGCGGGTCGCCCTGGTTTCCTGCATGGCGGGGCGATATCGGGGCTGCTCGAAAACACCGCATGGATCACGGTTCTCGATGCGCTGCCCGACGACGCCAAGATCAAGCCAATTACCGTGACCGTCGATTTCCTGCGCGGTGGCGCGATGGTCGAAACCTATGCCGAGGCGCAGATTGTCCGGCTCGGTCGCCGGATCGCCAATGTTCTGGTGACGGCGTGGCAGGACGACCGCACCAAGCCGATTGCGACGGCCAATCTGAAAATGATGATCGAGCGCGTCGTTTAGAGCGTGATGACATTGGGTTGACGTTCAAAGCGACGTTACCCCCGCCCTCGCGGGAATGACGAGAGGTAGGATCAACCAAAAGTCATCAAACTTAAGTGCGACGGGTGCAGCGCAGGATCGCGCTTTCCAGATCGGCCAGCGCATAGGGCTTTGTCAGGATCATCGCGTCGGGATGGCGGGGCCTGGAACCACGCATGTCATAGCCCGTCGTGATCAGATACGCGATGCCGTGCGCGCGCAGCGTATCAGCCACCAGCAATCCATCTTCGCCGTCGAGATTGATGTCAATCATCGCGACATCGAAGCCCGTTGACAGGATCGCGGCCTGCGCTTCGGCGACGGTCGCGACAGTGGCCACAACCACGCAACCGATGGCATCCAGCATATCCTCGGCAAGCACCGCGACAATGGGTTCGTCCTCGATCAGGAGGATGCGGAGACCGGCAACATCATTCATGCGCACCGTTGTGTCGTGCGATGGCATGCGGCGCAATTATAAACACCCGCCGGATCGCGCCGGCGGGTGTTTCTTCCTCCCCAGGAAGTCGTGCCTGATCGGGCAAAGCCCGATCTTCGTCGGTCGATCCTTCGACAAGCTCAGGACCGCCGGCCGGGCTGGTCGCGAGTCCGGATTAGCGCCGCTAATCCGCGCCGCGACTCAGCCGAACTGATTCATCGTATTGTGTGCGCCACCGGCTTTCAGCGCGGCTTCGCCGGCGAAATATTCCTTATGATCGTCGCCGATGTCCGATCCGCTCATATTCTGGTGGCGGACGCAGGCAATGCCCTGACGGATTTCCTGACGCTGGACGCCCGCGACATAGCCGAGCATCCCGGCCTCGCCGAAATATTCCTTCGCCAGATTGTCGGTCGACAGCGCGGCGGTGTGATAGGTCGGCAGCGTGATCAGGTGATGGAAAATCCCTGCGCGCTTGGCGCCGTCGGCCTGGAAAGTGCGGATGCGCTTGTCCGCCGCGACGCCGAGCTCGGTGTCATCATAACTGGCGTCCATCAGCTTGGCCCGGTCATAGGCCGACACATCGAGGCCTTCCTTGACCATCGCATCGTAAACTTGCTGACGGAAATTGAGCGTCCAGTTGAAACTCGGCGAGTTGTTATAGACGAGCTTGGCATTGGGGACGACGGCGCGGATGCGGTCCATCATCCCGGCAATCTGTTCGACATGCGGCTTTTCGGTTTCGATCCAGAGCAGGTCCGCTCCGTTCTGGAGCGAGGTGATGCTGTCGAGGACGCAGCGGTCCTCGCCGGTGCCCGCGCGGAACTGGAACAGGTTCGACGGCAGCCGCTTGGGCCGCATCATCTTGCCGTCGCGATTGAGGATGACATCGCCGTTCTTTGCGGTCGCGGCGTCGATCTCTTCGCAGTCGAGGAAGCTGTTATATTGGTCGCCGAGATCGCCGGGTTCGTTCGAGACAGCGATCTGTTTGGTCAGGCCGGCGCCCAGCGAATCAGTGCGCGTGACGATGATCCCGTCCTCGACGCCGAGTTCGAGGAATGCGTAACGACAGGCGCGGATTTTCGCGAGGAAGTCTTCATGCGGGACGGTAACTTTGCCGTCCTGATGGCCGCACTGCTTTTCGTCGCTCACCTGGTTCTCGATCTGGAGCGCGCAGGCTCCGGCCTCGATCATTTTCTTGGCAAGCAGATAGGTGGCTTCGGCATTGCCGAAACCGGCGTCGATGTCGGCAATGATCGGGACGACATGTGTCTGGAAAGTGTCGATCTTTGCCTGAACTGCTGCGCGCTCGGCATCGGTTTGTGCGGTATCGAGATCGCGGAAGAGCAGGTTGAGCTCGCGCGAATCGGCCTGACGGAGGAAGGTGTAAAGCTCTTCGATCAGCGCGGGGACACTCGTTTTTTCGTGCATCGACTGGTCGGGCAGCGGTCCGAATTCGCTGCGCAGGGCGGCGACCATCCAGCCCGAGAGATAGAGATATTTGCGCTTCGTCGTGCCGAAATGCTTCTTGATCGAAATCATCTTCTGCTGCGCGATGAAGCCGTGCCAGCAGCCGAGCGACTGCGTGTATTGCGACGAGTCAGCGTCATAAGCGGCCATGTCTTCGCGCATGATCTTTGCGGTGTAGCGCGCGATGTCGAGGCCGGTGAGGAAGCGGTTCTGCAGGCGCATCCGGGCAACGGCGTCGGCGCTGATGCCGTCCCATGTGCCGCTTTTTGAGCTGATAAGCTGGCTTAGGTGAGCGTGTTCGGTTGTGTAGGACATGGGGAGGCTTTCGATGTGACAACTTCTACAGCGAACTTCTCATAGTTCACACTATGGAGCGATCAGAAGTTGTCATTTTTGTTGTGATACCGTCTAGGCAATGTCGTT
>JAYUQI010000095.1:0-11939 GCA_043756805.1 Sphingomonas sp. | reverse complement strand
CAGGACGCTGGCGCGAGCGAAGATGGCGCAATTGTCGTGACCGCACGCCGTCGCGAAGAGTCGCTCCTTGATGTCCCCATTGCGATTTCGGCGATCAGCGGCGCGCAACTCGAGCGGACCGGCGCAATCGACATCACTGATATTTCGAACCGGACGCCCAACGTCACCCTCGAAACGTCGCGCGGGACCAACTCGACACTGACGGCGTTCATCCGTGGTGTCGGCCAGCAAGATCCGGTTGCGGGCTTCGAAGCCGGTGTGGGTCTCTACCTCGACGATGTTTATCTCAACCGGCCGCAAGCAGCCGTTCTGGACATCTATGATGTCGAACGGATCGAAGTCCTGCGCGGACCACAAGGGACGCTTTATGGCCGCAACACAATCGGTGGCGCGGTCAAATATGTGACCAAGCGGATCGGTGCGTCGCCGTCGCTTGCCTTGCGCGGTACATACGGCACCGATGATCAGGCCGATGGTGTCGTGACGGCGGGTCTGCCGATCGGCGATGGCACCGTGCGTGTCGGTGGATCGGTCGCGCGGCTGAGCCGGGGTGGCTTCGGCAAAAACCTCACGACCGGGCAGGACAATTACAACAAGGATATTTATGCCGGTCGTCTGACCGCCGAAATCCACGCAACCGATGCGTTCATCCGGCTATCGGGCGATTACACAAAGGACAAAAGCAATGCCCGCGGCGGCCACCGCCTGATCCCGAGCCTCGTGGCAACGACCGCGCCGGTGCTGGCGAATGTCTATGACAGTCGCGGCAGCCTGGTTGCGCCGAAGCAGGATGTTGAAAGCTGGGGCGTGTCGCTGTTCGGAGAGGTCAATCCGACCGACTGGCTTACATTCCGCAGCATTACGGCTTATCGCAAAGACGATAGCGCGACCCCGATCGATTTCGACGCGCTGCCCGCTGTCGACGTCGATGTCCCGGCGTTTTACAACAACAAGCAGCTATCGCAGGAAGTACAGTTCCTGATCAACAGCGGCGGTTTCAACGGCCTGATCGGCGCCTATTATCTCAACGCCAAGTCGCGCACCGTGTTCGACGTCCGTTTGCCCAACACCGTGACCGCGCTGACATTCGGCAACGTCAATACAGACACTGGAGCGATTTTCGGTGACTTCACCTATGACTTATCACCGATGTTCAGTGTGTCAGTGGGCGGACGCTACACATGGGACCGGCGCACGTCGCAGATCCAGCGCAATGTCTATCTGGGCAGCTCACCCTTTTTCGGCGGCACAACCGCGCCGATTGTCCGCCAGACTGACTTTCGCGGTTCGGCCGATTTCAAACAATTCACGCCGCGCGCATCGGTTAGCTTCAAGCCGAGCCGTGACCACACGCTTTACGCCAGCTGGTCGAAAGGCTTCAAAGGAGGCGGGTTCGACCCGCGCGGTGTCGGCACGGCTGCGCCTGACCTGAACGGCAACGGCGTTACCGGGGCCGGTGGCGACCAAGCGGACATCTACAATTTTCTGTCGTTCGACCCCGAAAAAGTGACCAGTTATGAAGTCGGCTACAAGGCGTCGCTGTTCGACCGCGCCTTGACGTTTGCGCTTGCGGGCTTTCATTCGGAATATACCGACGTCCAGATTCCCGGCTCGATCGGCGCGGTTGTCGGCGGCATCCCGACGTTCATCGGCATCACCACAAACGCAGGCAAAGCGCAGATCAACGGCGTTGAGTTGGAAGGCAATCTGGTTGCCCGTGATGCCCTGCGCGATGGTGACGCGCTTGGGCTGTCGTGGTCCGTCGGCTATATCGATGCCAAATACACGCGCTTTATCGATGCACGCGGTATCGACGTCGCAAGCCGTCGCAAATTCCAGAACACGCCCGAATGGACCGTCAGCGAAACGCTGAGCTATACCACGCCGATCGGCACCGGGTCAGTCAACGCGTCGACCACATTATCCTTCCGCGCCAAATCACAACAGTTCGAACTGCGCACACCCGCGCTCGATCAGGGTGCCTATGCACTCCTCGATGCCAGCCTGGTCTGGAGTTCGGAAGGGGACCGTTTCACAGTTGGCGTTCATGGCCGCAACCTGACGAACCGGCGCTATATCGTTTCAGGATACAATTTCCTGCGTCAGAACCCGGATACGGGGAACTTCATTCTTGCAAACGGCACGCCGGGGCTGAACGCGACGCTGGGTGCCCAGGGCGTGCTCACAGCCTATTACGGCAACCCGCGTCAAGTATTCGCGACAGTCGGCGTGAAATTCTAGCGAGCTTCTGGGGTCAGCGCTTACCAGATCTTCACGCGCTGCGCGGGTGGCAGGTACATTCTGTCACCGGGTTTCACGGCAAATGCTTTGTACCACGGATCGAAATTACGGACGACGCCGTTAACGCGGGCGAATTCGGCAGAGTGCGGGTCAGTGAGCGCCTGTTCGCGCACTGCGCCTTCGCGCCGCTTGCCGCGCCAGACCTGCGCATAGGCCATGAAGAAGCGCTGATCGCCGGTCAGTCCGTCGACGGCCTTGGGTTCACCATGTTTCGCGACATAGCGCCGCCACGCGCCATAAGCCGTCTCGATGCCCGACAAGTCGCCGATATTCTCGCCCATCGTCAGCTTGCCGTTGATCTTGACGCCGGGCAGCACTTCGATCTGGTCATATTGCTTGCCGAGTGCGTCTGCACGCGTCTGATATTTTGCGGCTGTGTCCTTTGACCACCAATTGCGGAATTTGCCTTCGGCATCGAAACGGCGGCCCTGATCGTCGAACCCGTGGCCCATTTCATGCCCGATCACCGCGCCGATCGCGCCGTAGTTGACGGCCGGATCGGCATGCGGATCAAAGAAGGGTGGTTGCAGGATTGCGGCGGGAAACACGATCTGGTTGGTCAATGGGCTGTAATAGGCGTTCACCGTTTGCGGCGTCAGGCTCCACAACGATTTGTCGACGGGATTGGGCAAGCGCGACAGTTGCAAGTCCCACTGGAATTTGCGCGCGCGCAATGTGTTGCCGAGCAGGTCGTCGCGCTTCACGCTGAGGGACGAATAATCGATCCATTTGCGCGGGTAGCCGATCATCGGATCAAACGCCGCAAGTTTGGTGAGCGCCTGCGTCCGCGTCGGCTCATCCATCCAGCTGTTGTTTTTCAGCCGGTCCTGAAGCGAGGCGCGCAGATCGCCGATCAGCTCGGCCATCTTGGTGCTGCTCTCGGGCGGATAATGGCGCTCGACATAGACTTGCCCGATGGCCTCGCCGAGCCCCGCACTGACCAATTGCACGCCGCGTTTCCAGCGGTCGCGCTGGACCGGCTGGTCACGCAGGGTTTTCGAAAAGAAATTGAAGTTCAGTTCGTCGAACGCCTTGGGCATGCTCGATGCATTCTGGCGGATGAAATGATAGGCGAGATATTCCTTCCACGTGCTCAGCGGCACGGTGTCGAGCATCTTGCCCGCAGCTTCGATTGCCGTTGTCTGCTGGACCACCACGGTCTGCAGAGTGCCGAGGCCCAGCGTTGCCAGCGTATTGTTCCAGTCGAACTGCGGCGCGAATGTTGCCAGTTTTGCGCGGTCCATCGGGTTCAGCGATTGCATCAGGTCGCGGCTGCGCTCGGGCGTCCAGTGCGCGGTGGCAATGGCAGTCTCCAGCGCCATGATCCGCTCCGCGCGACCTGCGGGGTCCGAGAGGCCAGCCAGCGTCTGGATGTCGACCATATATTTCTTGTACGCCGTCCGAAATCCGACGAACTTCGCATCTTCCTTCAGGTAATAGTCGCGGTTCGGCATGCCGAGGCCACTTTGCGCCACCCCTGCAATATAGCGCGTCGGGTCTGCCGGATTGGGCAGGATGCCAACGCCGATTGGTGCGAAATAATCGTTCGAAGCGAATAGTTTTAGCAGCCCTGCCTTGTCGCTGACCGCTTCGATCCGCGTCAGATAGGGCGTGATGACGTTGGCACCGCGCGCTTCGATGGCGGCTTCGTCCATCCAGCTGGCATACATGTCGCCAATCTGCTGCGCGGGCGTGCCGGCTTTGCCGCCCGTTTTGGCAACATCCTCGACTATCGCGCGCACCCGCTTTTCGGACAAGTCGGCGAGCGTAACAAACCCGCCCACGCTGGTGCGGTCCGGCGCGATTTCGGTGCGCTTGTCCCACGTGCCATTGGCATGTTTCCAGAAATCATCGCCCGGCTTTATCGTCATGTCGCGTCCCGTCAGGTCCACGCCCCAGATGCCCAATTGCGGCTTGCCTGAGGCAGGTTTGCCCGCAGCAGGTTTCGCCGCTTTGGTGGCGGCAACAGCGGGAAAGGACAGGGCAACCGAAGCAAGAATCGCAGCACGCAATAATTTCATGGGAAGACATCCTTATTTTGTGGCGCCCGGACGGGCGGATGCCGACTGTGTTATCAGGGTGCAACGCCCGCCACAATCGCCGCCCATGCATTTTCGTCGATAACGTCGATACCGAGCTCGGCCGCTTTCTTCAGCTTCGATCCCGCCCCCGGACCCGCAACAACCAGATCGGTTTTCGCGCTCACCGATCCCGATGTCTTCGCGCCCAGCGCTTCGGCCTGCGCTTTGGCTTCATCACGGCTCATCGTTTCGAGGCTGCCGGTGAAGACAATGGTTTTACCCGTCACTGCGGAGGCTTTGACGTTGGAGACATAGGCAGGCGGGCAGACCTCGCTCAGCAAATCATCCCACGCCACACGGTTATGCTCTTCGTGGAAAAAATCGACCAGCGACTTGGCAACGACGGGGCCGACTCCATCTATCATGTGTAATTGCAGGTAAGCACGGAGAGTGTCGTCGTCATTGTATCGGTCGGCTGTTCCATACTGTTCAGTACCAGCGGTTAGAGCAACCTGCTTAATCGCTTCCAAAGTGTTGAACTGTCTCAGCAGCGCTTTAGTGGTTACAATGCCGACATGACGGATGCCCAGGCCGAACAGGAATTTGATCGGATCAGGCGCGCGTTTGGCGTCGATAGCGGCGAGGAGATTGTCGACCGACTTTTCTTTCCATCCCTCACGCGTGAGCAATTCGTCGCGGTGCAATTTCAGCCTGAAAATATCAGCAGGGCTGTGCAGCCACCCGAGGCCGAAGAACTCAACAATCGTCTTGTCGCCCAGCCCGTCGATGTCGAGCGCGCCGCGCGAGACAAAATGCTTCAGGCGCTCGATGCGTTGGGCGGGGCAGATCAGACCGCCGGTGCAGCGGATGTCAACTTCACCATCTTCACGCACAGCGTCCGATCCGCAGTCGGGGCAGGTTGTTGGAAATCGGAAGGTGGGCCGATCAACTTTTGGGGTAATGTTCTCAAGGACTTGCGGGATCACATCGCCCGCGCGCTGGATGCTGACACGGTCGCCGACACGCACACCAAGCCGCGCAATTTCATCGGCGTTGTGCAGTGTCGCATTGGTCACGACGACGCCACCGACAGTGACTGGCTCGAGCCGCGCGACGGGCGTCAGCTTGCCAGTCCGCCCGACCTGAATGTCGATGGCAAGCAACGTCGTCTGCGCGCGTTCGGCGGGGAACTTGTGCGCGATGGCCCAGCGCGGTGCCTTGGCGACAAAGCCCAGCCGCGCCTGCCAGTCGAGCCGGTCGACCTTGTAAACCACCCCGTCGATGTCGAACGGCAAGTCGGCGCGGGCCTTTTCGATTTTGCGATAATGCGCCAGCGCGTCGGTGGTTTCGGCGCGAATCAGGAGATCGCTGACCGGCACGCCCCATGACGCGATTGCCTGCATCACTTCATATTGCGTTGCGCCCGGTAGTTCGGACACCTCGCCCCAACCATGTGCGAGGAAGCGCAAAGGGCGGTTCGCAGTGACGTTCGCATCCTTCTGGCGCAGCGACCCGGCGGCGGCATTGCGCGGATTGGCAAACACGCGCTCGCCCGCCAGCCGTTCGTTGAGGGCGGCGAAGTCGTCCTTCGCCATATACACTTCGCCGCGGATTTCGAAAACGGTGGGCGCGTCTCCGGCCAGCGTCTGCGGAATATCCGAAATTGTCCGCACATTGGGCGTCACATCCTCGCCCACCGCGCCATCCCCGCGCGTCGCTGCTTGGACCAACACGCCGTTTTCGTAACGTAGCGAACAGGACAGACCGTCGATCTTCGGCTCGGCGGTCAGCGCGACCGGCGCGTCGGCAGGCAAGTTCAAGAACCGCCGCACGCGCGCGACAAACTCTTCAACGTCGGCATCGGCAAAAGCATTGTCGAGGCTGAGCATCGGCTTGGCATGCGTGACTTTGGCCAGCGAGGATGTCGGCTCGGCCCCCACAGCCACCGACGGCGAATCGGCACGGACCAGATGCGGAAACTCTGCTTCCAGCGCTGCATTCTCGCGAACCAGCGCATCATAATCAGCATCCGAAATCTCGGGCGCGTCGTTATTGTGATACAGCTGGTTATGCCGTGCAATCTCCTTGGCCAGGCGCATCAGGCGATTGGCGGCTTCAGCTTCGGTCATCGAGCGGGATTCAGCGGTACGGTGCATATAAGGAAATCATGCGTGGTATATGCCTTTCTCGCACCAGTATCGAACTTTTACGCCAGGCTGCTTCTGAAATAGCTCCATCGCTACTTGGCAGTTTTCTCGATTGTATTCCTCGGGATCATCAGCATCGAACGTCGCAACGTGTATGCGCATTGGACCGGTAACGGAGCCTCGATACAGTGTGTAAGTGCTACTGTGCGGCTGACATGAGCATAATGCGATGAGTGACCCAATTGCTAGAAATGAGCGCATATTCCCTCCAATTCTGTTCGATGTCATACTTGAGGCTTGCCGCTGGACATCAAACTTCCACCAACCTTGCCGCCTGCGCCCGCGCTTCATCTGTAACCTCCGCCCCCGACAGCATTCGGGCAATCTCTTCTTGCCGCTCGCCCGCATTCAAAGTCCGCAGGTTGGTGCGTGTGACCAACCCATCCGAATTCTTGGCGATCAACAGATGCTCGCCGCCGCGTGCGGCAACCTGCGGGCTGTGGGTGACGACCAAGACTTGCCGCCCTTCCGCGAGCCGCGCCAGTCGATCCCCGATAGCCGATGCCACCGCCCCGCCGACGCCGCGGTCAATTTCGTCGAAGATCATCGTGCCTGCCCCGCCTTCCTCCGCCAGCGCCACTTTCAGCGCGAGAATGAAGCGCGAGAGTTCGCCGCCACTGGCAATTTTGGTCATGGGCGCAAACGGCGCGCCGGGGTTGGTCGAGACTTCGAACTCGACGCGGTCATGCCCCGCTTCGCTTTCCGGCCCCGGCGCAACCACCGTGTGGAAGCGCGCGGCATCGAGCTTCAACGGCACCAGTTCACCCGCCACCGCCACGTCGAACCGCGCCGCTGCTGCCGTCCGCGCTACGGTCAGCGCATCCGCCGCCGCTGCATAAGCCGCGCGTGTCGCCGCCACGTCCGCCTCGAGCTTGGCCAGCCCCGCACCACCCGCTTCGATGGCGTTCAGCTTGGCCCGCAGTTCATCCGCAAGCGCCGCCAGATCATCGGGCTGAACCCGGTGCTTGCGCGCCAGACCGCGCAGGTCGAAAAGCCTTGTCTCGTCGGCTTCCAGCCGCGCTGGATCATAGACATGCGCGCGCGCCGCTGCCGCGAGTTGCTCTTCCGCCTCCGCCCCCTCGATGATCGCACGGTCAATCGCGGCGAGCGCTTCGGCCAGCGCCGGATGGTCGCGCGCAACGCGGTCAAGCGCTCGCGCCGCTGCACGCAATTTAGGCAGCGCGCCGTCTGCGCCTTCGATCAGAGCGGTGAGTTCCTCCAATTCACCCGACAGCCGCTCGCCGCGCTGCATCGTCGCGCGCGCTGTGGCGAGGGTTTCCTCCTCACCGGGTTCGGGGGCAAAGGCGTCAAGTTCTGCCACTGTATGCGTCAGCCAGTCGCGATCGCGCTCGGCATCGTCGAGCGCGGACTTTGCATTTTCCAACGCCGCTTGCGCATCGCGCATCGCCCGGAACGTCGCGCCGACCGCGCCCAGATCAACCTTGGCAAACGCATCGAGCAATGCGCGGTGCCCCGCAGGCGCGAGCAACCCGCGATCATCATGCTGCCCGTGAATTTCGACAAGCATTGCGCCAATTTCGCGGAGCAGTGCGCCCGACACCGGTTGATCGTTGACGAACGCGCGGCTGCCGCCATCGGCTTTTACCGTGCGGCGGATGATCAGCGGTTCACTGGGGTCTGCATTGAGATCATTGGCGGTGAGCGTGGCGGCGACCTGTCGTTCGAAATCAAACGTCGCGGTAACACTGCTTTGCGCCGCGCCCTGCCGGACCAACCCTGTTGCCGCGCGGCTGCCCAGCGCCAGGCCCAAAGCATCAAGCAGGATCGACTTGCCCGCGCCCGTCTCGCCAGTGATCACGACCAGCCCGCGCTCGAAATTCAGATCGAGCGCTTCGATCAGGACGACATCACGAATGGCAAGCGACTGGAGCATCTATGCCACACATACCGTTTGGGCTGAGCTTGTCGAAGCCCTGTCCTTCACTTTCTGGTGCGGGGCCAAGAAGGACAACCCTTCGACAAGCTCAGGGTGAACGGTTTTCGGCCTACGCCGGGTTCTTTTGCACGAGTTCATACGCCCGCGCATACCATTTCGTGCCCGGGTAGTTCGCGCCCAGAACAGCGGCCGATTTCTTGGCTTCGTCGCGCACACCGAGCGCCAGATAGCTTTCGGTCAGCCGCATCAGTGCTTCGGGCGTGTGCGTCGTCGTATCGTAGCTGTCGATGACTTTGCGGAAGCGGACGACACTGGCGAGCCATTGCGCGCGGCGCTGATAGAATCGCCCGATTTCCATTTCCTTGCCCGCGAGGTGATCATTGACAAGATCGATCTTCAAGCGCGCATCGGCGGCATAGCGCGTGTCGGGATAACGGCGGATGAGTTCACCCATCGAATCGAGCGCCTGCTGCGTGATTTTCTGGTCGCGCGTGACGTCGGTGATCTGCTCGTAATAATTGAGCGCGATCAGATAATAGGCATAAGGTGCATCGCGGTTGCCGGGGTGGATCGACAGGAAGCGCGTCGCCGATTCGGTCGACTTGATATAATCGCGCGCCATATAGTTTGAAAACGCACTCATCAGCTGTGCGCGTCGCGCCCACGGCGAATAGGGGTGCTGGCGCTCGACTTCGTCAAACAGCGCAGCGGCGAGCTTATACTGGTTGCGGTCAAGCCGGTCTTTCGCCGTCGCATACAGCGTGTCAACATCGCGGGCGATATAGGCTGTGTCGGATTTCTTGCGGTTGGTCGCGCAACCGCTGATTGTGGCGAGGACCGCGATGGCGGCAATGACGGAAACCGAACGGCTGTGGGGGATACGCATGCTTGCTGTCTTAGCGGCATGGAACCGGTCTGCCAACTTCGCTATTACCACTGCCATGACAGCGACAAAACTGACGACGATCACGGTCGAAAAGCCTTGGGGCCGGACGACACTCTGGCCGGGTTTCGACAATCCGTCGGGCGCAAAGATCGGCGAGATCTGGTTCGAGGCGCCCGAGGGCAGCAACCCTGACCTGATGGTCAAATATCTCTTCACGAGCGAGAAACTGTCGATCCAGGTGCATGAGGACGATGCGGCGGCGCAGGCGGCGGGCCGCGAGCGGGGAAAGGACGAGGCATGGGTGATCCTTGACGCCGACCCCGGTGCGACAATTGCCTTGGGAACGCATGAAGCGGTGGATTCGGCGACACTGCGCGCGGCAGCGATCGACGGAAGCATCGAGACGCTGGTCGATTGGAAACCGGCCCATGCCGGTGACGTGATTTATTCAGCAGCGCGCACGGTTCATGCCATCGGCGCAGGGCTGACGCTGATCGAAGTGCAGCAGAATGTCGACCTGACCTATCGGCTGTATGACTATGGCCGTCCGCGCGAATTGCATCTTGAGGCGGGAGTTGCAGTGAGTGACGCCATCCCGTTTGTCGCGCCGCCGATCCCGGGCGATATGGGAGGCGGGCGCCACATCCTGTGTGAGGGCGGCAAGTTCGTGCTCGAGCGCTGGTCATGGGATGGGACGCGGACGGTGACGTTACCTGACAGCGTACCCGGGTGGCTTATTCCAGTCACTGGCGGCGGATCGGTTGACGGCATGCCCTTCGTGGCAGGGGAATGCTGGATGGTCGAGGATGGCATCGCGCTGTCCGTCGAAGCGGGAAGTGACGTCCTGTTCGCTTATCCGCTTTTAACGCGCGTGGCATTATTCGAATAAGAATTGCTTTGTGCTAGCGGCGCAGGATCATGCTCCGCGTCCTCACTCTTTCAACGCTCTATCCTGATGCGTCGCGGCCCAATTTCGGGCCGTTTGTCGAATATCAGACGCGCGGGCTGGCGGCGCATTCCGATGTTGAATTGCAGGTCGTCGCGCCGGTCGGCATCCCACCGCTCGGGCGCTTTCATCCGCGCTATGCGTCGCTCGCGGCCTTACCCGAAATCGAAACGTGGAACGATCTGACGGTCCACCGTCCGCGGTTCATGCATGTTCCGGGGGTTGGCGGACGTTACGATCGTGATGCACTCATCCGTGCGGTAGAGCCGGTTCTCCGGCGTCTGTGCAAAACCTTCGCCTTCGATGTCATCGATGCCGAGTTTTTCTGGCCCGATGGCCCCGCCGCAATTGCTTTGGGTAAGGCGCTCGGCGTGCCCGTCTCGATCAAGGCGCGCGGGGCGGATATTCATTATTGGGGAAAGAACCCGGCGACGGCGGCGCAAGTGGTTGCAGCGGGACAGGCGGCCGACGGGATGCTGGCGGTGTCGGCGGCACTAAAGGCCGATATGGTCGCGCTGGGCATGCCCGATGACCGGATTATGGTCCATTACACCGGGATTGACCGCGACCGGTTTCATATTCGCGACCGTGTAGTGGCGAAAGCGGCGCTGGGCCTATCGGGTCCGCTGCTGGTCAGCGTCGGTGCACTGATCGAGCGCAAGGGACATCGCATCGTTATCGACGCCATGAAGCAAGTGCCCGAAGCAACGCTTGTCATTATCGGGGAGGGAACGGATCGCGCTGCGCTGGAAACGCAAGCCGTGCCGCTCGGTGCGCGCGTCCGCTTTCTTGGCAGCCAGCCGCACAATGTGATTGCCGATTGGCTGGCGGCGGCCGATGCGATGGTCCTGATGTCAGCATCCGAAGGACTGGCGAATGCCTGGGTCGAAGCGCTGGCATCCGGAACACCGGTGGTGATTCCGGATGTTGGCGGCGCGCGCGAAGTGCTGGACCGGCCCGAAGCGGGTGTGCTGGCAATGCCCGATCCGGCGTCAGTGGCAGACGCGATACAGCAGATTCTGGCGCGCGATGCGGACCGTGATGCTGTGGCGGCAACGGTTGGCCGCTTCAGCTGGGAAGCCAATACGAAAGCACTCTTTGATCATTTGTCAGCGCTGGTTTGAACCGCAGTCCTGAGCCTGTCGAAGGACGGTTCGCGTTAACCGTGCTTCGACAGGCTCAGGACTGCGGGGGTCACAACGGCATCAGCGCGGCGCTGATCCAGCGTCCTTCGGCGCGGAGCACACCCCAGGCGCGGGCGGCGGCGCGCGTGTCCATGGCTTCGATGCCAATGCCGAGGGCTTCGTAGGCGTGGATAATGGTAGGCGTCGGGCGTTCCAGCGTCGCGCCGGTGCCCAGTAAAATAAACTCGGGCAGCGGATCGGTCACCGCGATTTCGAAATCCCCGCCGTCCCAGTCAAACACCGATTCGGGTGTCAGGATCACGCCACCCATGCGCGCAACGCCGTCGACCTTGATAAGTCGTCCCGCAAAGCCAGTGATCGCTGGCCCCGGCGCGCGATCATTGCGATCGAGCGTGGGCACTAATTATCGCGATGGGTCACGCGCTCGGCATCGGGGTTCGCGCCGGGACGGATGGCCCCTTTTTCAAGGAAGCTGTCTGACGTGACTTTCAACCAGATGAGCGCGGGATTGGAAATGTAGAAGGAGGAAAATGTGC
>JAYUQI010000094.1:0-11954 GCA_043756805.1 Sphingomonas sp. | reverse complement strand
CCGCGCCGATTTGACGACCTGCGGCAAAAACATTTTTCCCGCGCCGAACAGATCGCCGACGACATTCATGCCGTCCATCAGCGGCCCTTCGATGACTTCGATGGGACGCGGGAACAGCTGGCGGCATTCCTCGGTATCATCGACGACATACATGTCGATGCCTTTGACCAACGCATGTTCGAGGCGTTTGGTGACATGCCAGCCGCGCCATTCCTCAGCAGCTTTTTCAGTGGCGGCGTCGGTCCCGCGGAATTTTTCGGCGAGCGCGACGAGGCGTTCGGTGGGCGTTTCATTGTCGTTTTGCGCGGGCCGGTTGAGGATCACATCTTCGCAGGCTTCGCGCAGGACCGGGTCAATCGCGTCATAAATATCAAGCTGTCCGGCATTGACGATCGCCATGTCGAGGCCTGCCGGGATGGCATGATAGAGGAATACCGAGTGCATCGCGCGGCGCACGGGTTCGTTGCCGCGAAAGCTGAACGACAGGTTCGACAGGCCGCCCGAGAAATGGACATGCGGGCAGCGCTTCTTGATCTCGCGAACGCCTTCGATGAAGTCGACCGCGTAGTTGTTATGCTCCTCGATCCCCGTTGCGACGGCAAAGATATTGGGATCGAAAATGATGTCCTCAGGCGGAAAACCGATGCCCATCAGGAGGTGGTAAGCGCGCTCGCAGATTTCGACTTTGCGCTGTTCGGTGTCGGCCTGCCCCTTTTCGTCGAACGCCATGACGACGACCGAGGCGCCATAGTTCATGCATTTGCGCGCCTGCTCGAGGAATTGCGCTTCGCCTTCCTTCATGCTGATCGAATTGACGATGGGCTTGCCGCTGACGCATTTCAGGCCCGCTTCGATGACCGACCATTTCGATGAGTCGATCATGAACGGCACGCGCGCAATGTCGGGCTCGGCGGCGATCAGCTTGACGAAGGTTTCCATCGCGACGAGCGAATCGAGCAGTCCCTCGTCCATATTGATGTCGATGATCTGCGCGCCGTTTTCGACTTGCTGGCGCGCGACTTCGACGGCAGCGGGATAGTCGCCTGCCATGATGAGTTTCTTGAACGCGGCGGAACCGGTGACGTTGGTGCGCTCGCCGATATTGACGAAAATGGGGACGGGAGAAGCAGTCAATTTTTATCCAATTCCGTATGGCTGAGCTTGTCGAAGCCCTGCCCTTGTTCTGTGAGCTCGTACGAAGAAGGGCAGCCCTTCGACAAGCTCAGGGATGCGGTTTCTCTCACTAGGCCGCCAACGTCATTGGCTCGAGGCCCGCAAGTCGTGTGGCAATCGGCGGGGGCGTTACGGACCGCGTCGGCAATCCGGCAACCGCTTTCGCCATTGCTGCGATATGGTCGGGCGTCGAACCACAACAACCGCCGAGAATGTTG
Organism: Sphingomonas sp.; assembly: GCA_043756805.1. GTDB lineage: Bacteria > Pseudomonadota > Alphaproteobacteria > Sphingomonadales > Sphingomonadaceae > Sphingomonas_O. The sequence goes on along the minus strand of JAYUQI010000094.1, from coordinate 10,563 downwards.
ACCTGCCCCGCGTCCGCCCATTCCTTGACCAGCGCCGCCGTTTCGTGCGGCAGCTCGTCATACTCGCCGAGGTCATTGGGCAGCCCAGCGTTCGGATAAACCATGATCAGCGTGTCGGCGATGGCGCTCAGCACTTTGACATGCGGGCGGAGTTGCTGCGCACCGAACGAGCAGTTGAGGCCAATCGTCAGCGGCTTGGCATGACGCACGGCATACCAGAAGGCTTCGACGGTGTGGCCCGACAGGTTGCGGCCCGACAGATCGGTCAGCGTCATCGAAATCATCATCGGAATGTCGCGGCCGAGCGCGTCCTGTGCCTCAAGCACCGCCATTACGCCCGCTTTGGCATTCAGCGTGTCGAACACCGTTTCGATCAGGATGAAGTCGACGCCGCCTTCAATCAGCGCATCGACTTGTTCGCGATACACGTCTTTCAGATAGTCGAAATCAATCTCGCGATAGCCGGGATCGTTGACGTCGGGGCTGAGCGACAATGTCTTGTTCGTCGGCCCGATGGCACCCGCCACGAAACGCGGTCGGCCATCCTTGGCTTGATATTCATCCGCTGCCTTGCGCGCGATCTGCGCCGAGGCGACGTTGATTTCGCGCACCAGATGTTCGGCGGCATAATCGGCCTGGCTGATCTTGTTCGCACTGAATGTGTTGGTCGAGACAATGTCCGATCCTGCGCTCAGATACGCCCGGGTGATCTGGTCGATTACGGCAGGCTTGGTGAGCGCAAGAATGTCATTGTTGCCCTTGGCATCCTTGGCCAGAGCAAGATCGCCCATATAATCGGCCTCGGCGAGTTTCCAGTTCTGGATCTCGGTCCCGAACGCGCCGTCGGTCAGCAGAATGCGCGTCGAGGCGGCTTCGAGGAATCGTTCGCGGACAGTCATGCGGCTTTCTCCAGAGCGGTCGCATTCGGACGCAAGCCGAGGAGATGGCAGATTGCGTAGCTCAGTTCCGACCGGTTCAGTGTGTAGAAATGGAAATGCTTGACCCCGCCTGCGTACAAGCGACGGCAAAGTTCGGCGGTCAGTGTGGCAGCAACCAGCTGCCGCGCTTGCGGATGATCGTCGAGCCCGTCGAACAAGCGCCCCATCCAAGCGGGAACAGTCGTCCCGGTCATCGCCGACATCTTTTTGATCGCGGCGAAATTGCTGACCGGCATGATGCCGGGGACGATTTCAGTATATATGCCCGCAGTGGCGGCGGCATCGCGGAAGCGGAAGAAGGTTTCGGGCTCGAAGAAAAATTGCGTAATGCCGCGCGTGGCCCCGGCGTCGAGCTTGCGCTTGAAATTGTCCAGATCGGCCTGTGGGCTGGTGGCTTGCGGGTGGGTTTCGGGATAGGCGCTGACCGATATCTCGAACGGGTGGCGCTTGCGTAAGCCGCTGACAAGTTCGGCGGCCCCGGCATAGCCCTGCGGGTGCGGCGTAAATGCCTTGCCCGCTTCGGGCGGGTCACCGCGCAGGGCAACGATATGGCGGACACCGGCGTCCCAATAGGCGTCGGCGATTTCGTCGATTTCGGCTTTTGTCGCCTCGACGCACGTCAGATGCGCGGCGGCAGGCATCGCCGTTTCGCGGGCGATGCGCGCGACGGTGTTGTGCGTGCGTTCGCGCGTCGATCCCCCTGCACCATAAGTAACCGAGACGAAGCGCGGGGAAAGCGGGGCCAGGGTTTCGATCGATGACCAGAGTGTTTGCTCCATCGCCTCGGTCTTCGGCGGAAAGAACTCGAACGATACAAGCGCATCACCCGCAAGGTCGGCGAACAACGGTTCAGCCAGTGCGCGGCGCGCTTCTTCGAGCTGGGGGAGGGTGAACGTCATGCTGCCAGAGTCCTTGTCAAAGGTTGTACCTTGGTAAGCGCCGGACGTGTGCCCAGCCATAGTTTGACGGTGAGTTCGCCGCCATCGAGTGTTTCGGTTGTGGTGAGTGCAAGCCCGGCCGCTGCGAACCACGCTGCAATCTGCGCATCCGAAAAACCGAGCCGGGCATGTGCATCCTGCGTCCGTAATTCCTCGCGCTCGTGCGGGGCGAAGTCGACGATCAGGAGCCGGCCGCCGGGAGCGAGCAGGCGCGCGGCTTCGGCCAGCGCGGCTTCGGGGGCGGGGATGAAATGCAGCACCTGGTGAAGGATGACTGTGTCTGCCGATCCCTCGCTGAGCGGCAGCGCGGCGATGTCCCCCTGCCGCAGCTCCCAGCCGCCCGTTCCGTCGAGCTTGGCGCGGGCAAGGCGGAGCATTTCGGGGCTGCGGTCAACGCCGATGGCATGATCGGCGCTGGGGCCGAACAACTCGATCATCCGCCCGGTGCCCGTGCCGATGTCAACCAACCGGCCCAGTGTCGCGCCGAGCATCGCACGCATCCGGTCTTCGACTGCGCTGTCAGCGACATGCAGCGACCGGATCGCATCCCATTGATCGGCATGCTGCGCGAAATATTGGGCGGCGGCCGTCGCGCGGTCGGCGCGGACAGCAGCGAGGCGCGCGGTATCGGCTTTGGTCCAGTGATCGCCTTCGTCGGTCGCGGCCGCATCGAGCAGCGAGAACAGCGGCACGGCCATTGATGAAGGCGCTGGCGCGAGGAAGACCCAGCTCCCTTCCTTGCGGCGGATCGCGAGCCCGGCATCGACAAGGATGCGGATATGGCGCGAGACGCGCGGCTGGCTTTGGCCCAGAACTTGAGCAAGCTCACCCACAGAGAGCTCCATCGCACGCAGCAGGGCAACGATGCGGAGCCGCGTTGGATCGGCCAAAGCCCGGAAGATGTCGATAAGAGGCACCATATATGCACATATAAAGAATTCTTTATATGTGGTCAACCGGCGATGCGACGACGGGATATTGCCAAGCACCGCGCGACCTTATATTTGCTGCCTGCCGGAGCGACTGCGCGCTGGCCGGAGTTTCTTTAGGAGGGAAAGTCAATGAAGAAGACAATCGCACTCGCCGCCGTTCTTGCAGCATCAATGAGCCTCGCCGCGTGCAGCCCCAAAGCCGCCAACGAAACCGCCGAAGCCGGCAACGCGATGATGTCAGACGTCAACGCAACTGCTGCCGATGCCGTGAACACCGTTGACGCCGCAACCGAAAACGCCATGGGCGCCATCGAAAATACTGCCGACGCGGCGGGTAACAAGATCGAATCGGCTGCCGACAAGATGAAAGCCGCAACCGGCGACGCGATGTCGACTGCGGGCAACAAGATGGAAGCCGCTGGCGACGCGATGAAGAAGTAATTGCGTCATATTTTTTTGAAGGAGGGGCTGTCGGAAACGGTGGCCCCTTTTTTATTGGGCAGGCCACGGGCATAAGGTGCGGATGCGATATTTGATTTTTGCCCTGTTACTGACCGCCTGTGGTTCGCCCAGCGCGGATAATGTGGGCGGCGTGACCCGGAGCGAGGCCGAGGCGCTCAACGACGCCGCAGAGATGCTCGATGCCAATGCGGTGGTGCCGGTGGTGGTGGAGAATGGGGTGGACGGGCGGTAGCTGGTTTGGGGGTGGCTATCTGCTGTGTTGTGGGACGCCAAAAGGCAGGTTTCAGGTGACTTAACGGTGATAGGTGTCGGTCGCGCATTATCACGCAAGCCTAAAAACGAAATTGGTGTTAGTCACCGTGCGGATGCAGCAACTACTTGAAACACCCGAGCGCTACCTAGCCACCGTTGAACAGCTGCTCGCGGCCGAAAACATGACGCAGGCGGTCGACCTACTGCGATCGGCGACACCGCGCATCGAACGCACCGGCTATGATAATTGGAACGGAGGGACTGAGCTTTGGACGGCCTACCTAGCGGTAGATGCTCGCGACTACGCCCTTCTGGGAGCTGCCAAAGACGTGGTCGAGGAGCAGATTAGTCAGCGATTAAAGGCGGTGCTCGAACCGTTTACTCAGGATTGGTACAGCGTCAAAATCACTCCTCGCCTCGCTGAGCCAAGCGCAGTATTGCAGGGGAATACGCAAGTTCGACGGCAGACGCGGGTCAATATTATCGACGGTTTGCGGATCGACAATGTAGCTTGGTCGGGCAAGCTAGATGAGATCGACTTTCTTGCCCGCATCTACGATTTGCAAGCATTGCCGTCTAATGATTCCCGTTACAATGACGCAGCTGGAGACATCTATCAGCATCGAGTGAACAACTTCGATTGGGGCGACGACTGGATCTACGATGACGCCCGCTTCGGTCTGCTGAGCGGCTCCAATGAAGTCTTTCTACGTTTTCTGTGCGAGGCCGTTCATCCCGTTGTTCGTCCCGACAAGGACGAGGCAATCAGGCTAGTATCACAACTCAATGAGCAGCTTCGTCAAGATGGCTGGGAATTGGCCGAAGAAGAGCGGATTGCGGGCCGTCCCCGCTTCGTGGCTCGCCGACTGCAACTCGCTAGCAGCCGTTCAGTGTCGCGCGCCCGAACTGTTGCCGACGCCCTTGATGCGGGCTGGATGCAAAAAGAGATAGAGCGGCTTGAAGTCGCGGTTGAGGCGGACCCCGCACTGGCGATTGGTACTGCAAAGGACCTCGTAGAGTCGTGCTGCAAGACGATTCTCACGCGTCAGAAAGTCAGTTTTGCAAAGGACGCGACTTTACCCGACCTCACCAAGCTGCTTACGAAGGAACTGCGGCTGGTGCCTGAAGGCATTTCGGACGAGGCAAAAGGCGCCGAGACCATTCGACTTCTGCTACGTAACCTTACAACCATTACGCAGTACCTATCACAAATCCGCAGTCTTTATGGTTCTGGCCACGGTCGTGACGGCAAACACCGAGGCCTAGAACCGCGCCACGCTCGGCTTGCGGTCGGCGCGGCAGTCGCCTTCATCGACTTCGTGTCGGAAACCTATCAACACCGGGTGCTTCCAAGCGCATTGCCACCGAAGCCCATTGCCCGCATTTGATGCGGGGTTTGGCTTTTCTCCGTCGGACTTGGATAAAGGTGAGCCAAGCCCCGTGTCGGGCACGGGGCGACGGGTTTTTCGGATGACGATCGATAAAAAAGGGCCGGAGGATTGCGCCTCCGGCTCCTTTTTCTTGGTGGGCGAGCGACGGCAAAGCCGCCGCTTTTCGTCGGTCGGGACCGGAAGCGAGGCTTCCGCCCCGCCGTCCGTTCTGATTTCGTGGTTGGGGTAGCCGAGCGGCTACCCCATGCCCGAAATCAGAAATCCATACCGCCCATGCCGCCCATGCCGCCGCCCATACCGCCGCCCATTGCGGGCTTGTCTTCGGGCATTTCGGACACAGCCGCTTCGGTCGTGATCAGGAGACCGGCAACGCTGGCCGCATCCTGAAGCGCCGTGCGCACGACCTTGGTGGGGTCGATAACGCCTGCCGTGACAAGGTTTTCATACACATCGGTCGATGCGTTGAAGCCCATTGTCTCGTCGCCTTCGCGAAGCAGATTGCCTGCGACGACAGCGCCGTCGACGCCTGCGTTCTGCGCGATCTGGCGCAGGGGCGTCTGGATCGCCTTGCGGACGATGTCGATGCCGCGGGTCTGGTCGTCGTTAAGGCCCTTCATGCCGTCCAATGCCTTGGTTGCATAAAGCAGCGCGGTACCGCCACCGGGGACGATGCCTTCTTCGACCGCTGCGCGCGTTGCATGAAGCGCATCGTCGACGCGGTCCTTGCGTTCCTTGACTTCGACTTCCGACGCGCCACCAACCTTGATGACCGCAACGCCGCCGGCGAGCTTGGCAAGACGCTCCTGGAGCTTTTCCTTGTCATAGTCGCTGGTCGTGTTTTCGATCTGCTGGCGGATCGCTTCGACGCGGCCCTTGATCGCATCGGCTTCACCCAGACCGTCGATGATCGTGGTGTTGTCCTTGTCGATCGTGACGCGCTTGGCCGAGCCGAGCATGGCAAGCGTGACGGTTTCGAGCTTGATGCCGAGATCTTCGGAAATCATTTCGCCCTTGGTCAGGATCGCAATGTCTTCGAGCATCGCCTTGCGACGATCACCGAAGCCCGGCGCCTTGACGGCCGCAACCTTCAGGCCGCCGCGCAACTTGTTGACCACGAGCGTTGCCAGTGCTTCGCCTTCGATGTCTTCGGCGATGATCAGGAGCGGACGGCCCGACTGGACGACAGCTTCCAGAATCGGGAGCATCGCCTGAAGGTTCGACAGCTTCTTTTCGTGGATCAGGATATAGGGATCCTGAAGCTCGACCGTCATTTTTTCGGGATTGGTGATGAAGTAGGGCGAGAGATAACCGCGGTCGAACTGCATGCCTTCGACGACGTCGAGTTCGAAATCGAGGCCCTTGGCTTCTTCAACCGTAATGACGCCTTCCTTGCCGACCTTTTCCATCGCTTCGGCAATTTTTTCGCCGACGATGGTGTCGCCATTGGCCGAAATGATGCCGACCTGCGCGATTTCGGCGGTGCCCGAGACGGGCTTCGAACGCTTGACGAGATCTTCGACAACCTTGGTGACCGCGAGATCGATGCCACGCTTGAGGTCCATCGGGTTCATGCCGGCGGCAACCGACTTCATGCCTTCGCGGACGATCGCCTGCGCCAATACGGTCGCCGTGGTCGTGCCGTCACCGGCCATGTCATTGGTCTTCGATGCGACTTCGCGAAGCATCTGCGCGCCCATATTTTCGAACTTGTCCTTCAGTTCGATTTCCTTGGCGACGGTGACGCCGTCCTTGGTGATGCGCGGGGCACCGAACGACTTGTCGATGACGACGTTGCGGCCCTTTGGCCCCAGCGTGACTTTGACGGCGTCGGCGAGAATGTCGACACCGCGCAGAATGCGTTCACGGGCGTCGCGGCTGAATTTTACGTCTTTGGCTGCCATGATGGCTTACCCTTTCAAAGTTTGAAGTTCACAAAGTTCTCACGATGGACGTGTGCTGAAATCAGCCAACAATCCCGAGAATGTCCGATTCTTTCATGATCAGCAGGTCTTCACCGTCGAGCTTGACTTCGGTGCCTGACCATTTGCCGAACAGGATCTTGTCACCGGCCTTGACGTCGAGTGGCGTGATCGTGCCGTCTTCGCCCTTCGTGCCGGTGCCGACGGAGACGACTTCGCCTTCCTGTGGCTTTTCCTTGGCGGTGTCGGGAATGATGATGCCGCCAGCTGTCTTTTCTTCAGCTTCTACGCGGCGAACAAGCACGCGGTCGTGCAGGGGTCTAAATGCCATTTGCTTTCCCTTTTGTTGGGCCCCGCAGCGGGGCGGAACATAAATTGGCACTCACAATGGGTGAGTGCCAGCACGGGAGCAGATGGGGACGTAAAGCAGCGTGGTCAAGCGCCGGGGACAGATTTTTTTGACCCACAGCTGCTTGACCGGACCGGCCGCCTGCGTGAGATGCGCAAGCTGTGGCGGAGCGGTCAATCGTGATTGAACAAAGCTATACAATGTTGAGCCGTATCCCGCTGTTTCAGCGGCCGGACGGTTTTTACACCGATGACCTGTGGGAAAAGGATTTGTCGGCGCATCTGCGCTATATCCGCGATTTCCGGATTGCCTGCCCGGTGGAGCCGATCAGCGCGGCGACCGGGCCGGTCAAGCGGATCGCCGGGCTGAACGACGACAAGGTCACGAGGCTGCGGATTGATGGCGGCTTGGGTTCTGTTGCGGCCAATTTTCTGCCGAACCTTTTTTCCGTGAGGCGGGCGATGACCGGCAGCGTGATCGTGCATACGAGTTGCGCGGGCTGGGCGTTTCCGCTGGCCTATTATGCGTTGCTGTTGCGGCCGTTCATGCGGTTCAAATGGGTCAATGTGGTGGAGTCGTCGTTCTGGGTGAAGCCCGCGACGGGGCCGGTTTCGATGCGCCAGCGGATCGAGCATCATGTCCATGAGTCTCTCGTGCGCCGTTGCGTCCGGGCGAGCGACGCGCGGATTTTCACGCAGGACGGGTATCGCGCGGCCTATCTCGGGTCGCATGAGGCCGCGATGGTCAATACCGCCGTCTGGATTGAAGACGAGAATTTCCTCAACGACGCCGATCTGGCACCGCCTGAAACGGCTCGGCTGATCTTTCCGGCGCGACTGTTGCCCGAAAAGGGCGTGGATACCGTGCTGGCGGCAGTCGCGCGATGGGATGCGCTTTATGGCGGCAGCGCGGGGCCGACGGTCGACCTCGACATTATCGGCGAAGGATCACTGGCTGAGCGATGCCGCGCCTTTGTTGTGGCGCGCGATCCGGCGGCGCGGCTCCGGATGCGGTTTCTCGATCAGGTGCCTTACGGGGCGGCGTTCTTTGACCTTTTGCGCGGCTATTCGGCAGCGATTGTCGCGAACCGTCAGGCGGAACAGGCGCGGATCGTTTTTGACGTTATGGCGCAGGGGCTGCCCGTCCTGGCAAGCGATACGACGGGGAACCGCGCCGTTGTGCGCGATGGGGAGACGGGCGCAATCTTTCCCGTCGATGATGTCGAAGCGCTGGCGATGCTGATCGAGCGGGCGGCGCGTGATCCGACATGGCTTGCGTTGATGGGGCGCAACGCACTGGCCGCAGCGCGGGGATACAGCCACTCGGCAATGCACCGCGATCGCGAAGCATTTTTGCGGGCGACATTGCGGCTCGACGAAACTGTTCTTGTTTCGCCACCGCGAACCGCCTAGCCGCGAACATTGGTTAGAGGCACGGAAGATGGGTCGGCGTAAGGCAGTTGTTATCGGGTCGGGCATTGGCGGCATATCATGCGCCATGCGGTTGCAGAGTTTGGGTTTCGATACGCAGATTGTCGAAAAACTCGATGCGCCGGGGGGGCGGGCCTATGTGCGCCGCGCCGAAGGATTTGTGTTCGACATGGGGCCGACGGTGCTGACCGTGCCGCATTTTATCGAGGAGCTTTTTTCGCTCGAGCGCGATTGCGCGATGCTGGGTGAGCCTGATTTTCCGCCGCACATCCTTGACGAGAGCAAGCGCATCACGTCGGGCGTAAGCGGTGGGCCGAACACGTCGAAATATGTGAAAATCGTGCCGATTCTGCCGTTTTACCGCATCTATTTTGATGACATGACTTACTTCGATTACGATGCCGATCCGGTGCGCGTGCGCGAACAGATTGCGAAATTGGCACCCGAAGATCTCGACGGTTATGAAAAATTCCATGAGCAGGCACGCGCGATTTTCCAGCGTGGGTTTCTGCAGCTTGGCTATACGTATTTCGGCAATGTCGGGTCGATGCTCGGCGTGGTGCCCGATCTGGTCAAGCTGAACGCGATCCGGCCGCTGTTTTCGCTGATCAAGAAATATTTCAAAAGCGACAAGATGCGGCAGGTGTTCAGTTTCGAGCCGCTGCTGGTGGGCGGCAATCCGCTGAAAGTCCCCGCGATTTACGCGATGATCCATTTTGTCGAAAAGACTTGGGGCATCCATTTCGCGATGGGCGGCACCGGCGCGCTGGTGGCGGGGATGCTCCGCAAATTCGAGGACATGGGCGGGACGATCCGCCTGAATGCCGAAGTGTCGCAGATCGATGTCGAGAAAGTCGGCAGCAAGCGCGTGGCCAAGAGCGTGACGCTCAAGTCGGGCGACGTGCTGGCGGCAGACCTGGTCGTGTCGAACGCCGATTATGCCAACACGTATCTGAAGCTGATCGACAAGAAGCACCGGCGGATCAACCGCGATGCGCTGGTCAAATTCCGCAAGCAGTCGATGTCGCTGATGGTCATCTATTTCGGCTACAAGAAGGGCGATCACGACCATGATCTCCAGCATCACAATATCATTCTCGGGCCGCGCTATGAGGAATTGCTGACCGACATTTTTGACCGCAAGATATTGTCGGCGGATTTCTCGCAATATCTCCATATCCCGACGTTGACCGACCCGAGCCTTGCGCCGCCGGGGCATCATGCGGCCTATACGCTGGTGCCGGTGCCCAATAACCAGAGCGGGATCGATTGGGACAAGGTCGGCGATGGCTTTGTCGACACCGTGCTGACGTTTCTTGACGAGCGCGGCTATATTCCGGGGCTTCGCGAGCGGATCGTCTATAAAAGCTATGTCACGCCCGATTATTTCGAGGATGTGCTGGGGTCCTATGCGGGCAATGGCTTCGGGGTCGAGCCCGTGCTCACGCAAACCGCGTTTTTCCGTCCGCATAACCGGAGCGAAGATGTGTCGAATCTCTATCTCGTCGGGCAGGGAACACAGCCGGGCGGGGGGACGCCATCCGTCATGATGTCGGCCAAGATGACGGTGCGCGAGATTGCCAAGGATTTTGCTGTGGCTGATTCTGTGGTGAACGGGGTGCCGGGGGTAGCGTTGGGGGTTGCGGCCTGAACCCGCAGCCAAAACCAAACCGTATCCCTGAGCTTGTCGAAGGGTTGTCTTTCGTTTCGACCATTGCTCGAGAAAGGACAGCCCTTCGACAAGCTCAGGGATGCGGTTCTTTCCACGCAGTGCCGTTTACCCCGCATTTACACTCCGCGCCCGACCCTGTAGCGAACCTGCATCCATTTGAGTGAGATGCAAGATGCGGTTGGTTCGCGGTGCGTGGAAGATATTGGTTGGGGTGAAAGACGGGCTGGTCCTGTTGTTCATGCTGCTGTTTTTTGGCGCGCTTTATGCCGGGCTGACCGCG
>JAYUQI010000093.1:0-4169 GCA_043756805.1 Sphingomonas sp. | reverse complement strand
GCGGTGATCGTCGAACATGAGCGCGCTGCCTTGCACCTCGAGATCCCGATTGATCGGCGCGACGCCGCGTAACGCTGCGCTCCATGCGTCATAACGCGCCGGAATATCGGCTGCGCCGCGCTGTGTCGCCGGGATGAGGATATAGCCATCTCCGCGATCCCAGCCGGCATTGATGCTGGCAAAGCCTGCGCCAAGACGCTGGACGACGCCGCCTGAAAGTTCGCTGGCATTACGGCTGCCACCAAAAGCGCGCGCCGAAATGCCGGGCAGATCATCGGGACCGCCGCTTGCCAGTTCGATTGTGCCCGCAACAGCGCCGACGCCGAACGCGCCCGCGCCGCCGCCGCGCGTGACCCGCGCCGATGCCAGACGCTCGGGCCGCAGCGCGGAATAGGGGATGTAACCGGTAAAAGGATCCGCCTGCGGGACACCATCGAGCAACACCAGCGCCCGGCTCGACGCATTGCCGCCCAGCGCGCGCAAGGTTGCGCCCTGACTTGTCGGGTTGGCTGCGCGGCTGTCGGTCCGGCGGAACTGCTGGAATCCCGCAACATCGCCCAGCACATCCTCGATCCGTCCTGAAGCGTTGAGCGTCAGCCGGTCGCGGGCAATCACCACACTGTCATACGCTTCGATACCGATGGGAACGTTGAGGCCTCGGCCCGTCACGATAATGGGAGTCGCCTCGTCGGCCAGCGCGACCGCAGGAACGGTCAATGCAACAGCAGCAATCAGAATTTTCATACGCGTCCCTAACCAAAAGCGGCGGAGAGGTCATCCCTCCCCGCCGCGGAAACGTGTCGATCACGAAGGCCACGTAGACGAACCCAGCCTAGCTCACGACATAGGTAAAGTCCGATACCCACAGCATGGTGGGGGTGGGCGTGGGCGTTCGGAACTGACGGTTGATGCAGTCAAGCGGGCGACCGTGCCGCGCGTGCCGCCAAACTCCTCGCGCTGCAGCGCCTTCAGCTGCGCCGGGACCTCGGCCGGCACGCCAGCGCATCGGCCACTATCAATCTCGGTCTTCTTGACCCATTCATGCAGCGTCTGCGCCGCGCAGCCGATCTTCGCTGCAATGATACCACCGCTACCCATCGCGACACGTGATCTCGTTCGTGATCGAGCACCATCCGTACCGCGCGTTCGCGCACGTCCGGCGCATACTTGTTCGTGCGTCTCGCTACGATGCGTTTGCGCCCGGCCTGCTTGCACCTGCTGCGTCATTGTCATCGGGGACAGCTCTCAACGTCGCTAATGCTGCTATGACGCTGGTTGGCCATTCAACGATATTTCAGCGAGGATTTCTTGCAAGACGGGCCGCACCATCGGATATTCCGAACGCTTGCGGCGCTCCTTTTGTGTTTCCGATTGTTTGCATGGCAGCTTAGCGTGATCCATCAGGCATAATCGCGAGGACAGGGTGACAGAATTCAGTGGTATCTTTTCAAACGGCAGGCCCGAACAGGGGGCAGGCACTGTCGAGACTGTCACCAATCCGAGCACGGCAGATCTTATTGTCGGGCTGGCGGGTGCGAGCCCGGCGCAGGTCGATGCGACCGTGGTCCAAGCTCAGGCGGCTTTTTCGGGCTGGAGCGCGCAGCCGCCCCGCGAACGATCGGTGCGTATGCTGCGGATTGCCGACCGCATCGAGTCAAGGGCCGAGATGCTTGCTGACGCTGAAATGCGCAATTGCGGCAAACCGCTGTCGCAGGCCCGCACTGTCGATGTTGGCAACACTGTCGATGTCTTCCGCTTTTTTGCCGGTGCCGCGCGGACGATGACCGGTGTTCCTGCTGGCGAATATCGCAGCCCCGGCTACACCTCAATGATGCGGCGCGACCCGATTGGCGTCGTGGCGGGGATTGCTCCGTGGAATTATCCCTTGATGATGGCGGCATGGAAAATCGCGCCAGCGATTGCGGCAGGAAACACCGTCGTTCTGAAGCCATCAGAGCACACGCCGCTAACCGCGTTGATGCTGGCCGAAATTTGTGCCGAGTTTCTGCCTCCGGGCGTCGTCAACGTCGTCACGGGCAACGGTGCCGATGTTGGTGCAACCCTGGTCGCGCATCCGCTGGTCCGTATGGTCTCGTTGACCGGCGATATCGCGACCGGACGCCGCATCATGGAAGCGGTCGCGCCGACGATCAAACGAACCCATTTCGAACTGGGGGGCAAGGCACCCGTCATCGTGTTCGACGATGCCGACCTGTCGAGCGCCGCCGCGACAATCGTCGACGCCGGCTTCTATAATGCGGGACAGGATTGCACAGCAGCCTGCCGCGTTTATGCGCAAGCGGGCATTTATGACCGCCTCGTCGCGGCACTCGAATCGGCAATCAAGGGCATCGTGATGGGCGATCCCGATCAGGCGGAAACAGTATTGGGTCCGCTGATTACGGCGCGGCAACGCGACCGTGCCGACGGTTTTGTTCAGCGCGCCGTGACCGACACCGGTGCCGAACTTGTGACGGGTGGCCGTGCAGCAGATCGCCCGGGCTTTTTCTATCACCCGACATTGATTGCCGGGGCGGGTGCGCGTGACGAAATCGTGCAGCGCGAAGTGTTTGGTCCGGTGATTTCGGTAACGCGTTTCGACGATGCCGAACAGGTCGTCGAATGGGCGAACGATAGTGAATATGGCCTCGCCTCGTCGATCTGGACGCGCGATATTGGTCTTGCCACAGGCGTTGCGTCAAAGCTGCAATACGGCGTTACCTGGATTAATACGCACGGTGTCAACGCGACCGAAATGCCGCATGGCGGGGTCAAATCATCGGGTTACGGATCGGATTTGTCGATCTATTGCCTAGAGCATTATACGACGCCGCGTCACATCATGATCCGGCATTAGGGAGCACGCGATGGCCGCGCGGCCTGTTCTTGGCATCATCTGTTGCAATCGCACCGTCGGTAGCGAGACAGCACAAGCCGTCATGGACCGCTATGTCCGCGCGGCGATGACGTATGCCGACGCCGCAGCGTTGCTGATCCCGGCGCTGCCCGATCTGTTCACGCCGGCCGAAATTGCGCCGCGTCTCGACGGGATACTGCTGACCGGCAGTCCATCGAATGTTGCGGCCCAGCGGTATGGCGAGGCAAGCGATGACGGCCCGTTCGATCCGTCGCGCGATAGTATTGCGCTGGCGATGATCGATGCGATGGTTGGGCTTGGTCGGCCGGTATTCGGCATTTGTCGGGGATTTCAGGAAATCAACGTCGCACTGGGTGGAACATTGCGCCGCGACACAAGCCATAGCGACGATCTGATCCGCCACCATGCCCCCGCTGATACGGCGTTTGCGGCGATGTTCGATCATCACCACGCTGTCGTTTTGGCCCCCGACGGGAAACTCGCCAACGCGTTTGGCAAGGCCACGCTTTCGGTGAATTCGGTTCATTATCAGGGCGTCGGAACACTCGCGCCCGGACTGGCCATCGAAGCGACGGCGCCCGATGGTCTGGTCGAAGCATTTTCGGCGCGGGTTGGACCTTCTGACGTCCTCGCCGTGCAATGGCACCCCGAATGGGATGCCGCGACCAATCCTGATTCCCAACGCTATTTTCAACTGCTCGGGCGCGCGCTGCGTGGGCAAGGCAATGATCACGAAGGACAAAAACGATGACACAAGTGCTCAGAAACTACGACATTGCCGAGCTCAAGCGGCTCGATGTCGCGCACCATTTGCCGGCATTTCAGGACTATCAGCTGATCGAGGATATGCACGGCAGCCGGATTATTACGCATGCCGACGGCATTTACATTTATGACGGCGACAACAACAAGATCCTCGACGGCATGGCCGGACTATGGTGTGTCACGATCGGTTATGGCCGTGACGAGCTTGCCGATGTTGCCGCCGAGCAAATGCGCGAACTGCCGTTTTATAACACGTTTTTCAAAACAGCGACGCCGCCGGCCGTTCGTCTTGCCGCCAAAATATCGACGCTGACCGGCGGCCGTCTGCCACATGTCTTTTTTAACGGATCGGGGTCAGAAGCGAACGATACGGTCGTTCGGATGGTGCGGCATTACTGGTCGGTAAAGGGTCAGCCCGAACGCAAGGTGATCATCAGCCGTCATAATGGCTATCACGGATCGACCGTTGCCGCAGCCAGCCTGGGCGGCATGAAATATATGCATGAGCAGGGCGATTTGCCGATCC
>JAYUQI010000092.1:0-4175 GCA_043756805.1 Sphingomonas sp. | reverse complement strand
TGCCGGTCAGCGCGACGCTGGCGACGGCAATCGTGCTAAAAACTTTCTTCATCATCGAACGTCTCCTTGCTTGCGACCCTAAATCTCGATGAACAACGACTAGCCTGATTCGGGTGGCCCGATCCTGAACATTGCTGTTAGGCGATGTTCAGGTGCGATTGACCCGCTAAAGAGCGGTCGATGCGCCGTCCCTATATTTTTCTTTTGCCGGTCCTCCTCGGCCAATGTGTCGATGGCTCAGTACCAGGCAGCATCACGCTGACCCCCAGCCAGCGGATCACGATCAGCAGCACACCTGTTGCGCTCGACACCAGCGACCCTGCTCGCCGCCGTCTGGGTGCGCTCCGGTTTCTCGGCGGTTGGCAGTTGACCAGTGATGCACGCGGTTTCGGCGGCTTGTCGGCGATTGATGTCGTCGGCAATCGCGTGACGGCGCTGGGCGATGGCGGCACCATCATGCGCTTTCGGCTTGGTCGCTTCGGCAATGCGACAGACGCGTCAGTCCTCCGCCTGCCCGACGGCTGCGGCAAGGTCATGCGTAAATATGACAATGATACCGAAGCGCTTGCCCATGACGGCACGCGGACGAATTGGTGGGTTTCCTATGAGTCGCGCAATGCCATGTGCCGCACCAGCGCTGATTTTACGGTCGGTGAATCGGTTGCCAAACCAGACGCGATCGCTGCATGGCCGCGAAAAAGCGGCCCTGAATCGATGACGCGCCTTTCTGACGGTCGCTTTCTTGTGATTGCCGAAGACGCCCGCGATTACGGCGACATCCGCCCTATCGTGATTTTTGACCGCGATCCGACCGATCCTGCGGCGGTTGCAACGACGCTGGGTTATCGCGCGCCGTCTGGCTTCAAACCGACCGATGTCGCGCAACTGCCCGGCGGCAGGTTACTGGTCCTGAATCGGCGATTCGCCCTGACATCGTTATTCAGCGCCAAACTTGTCTTGCTGCCGCCCCTTGAGGAAAAACCACGAGGTGTTCTTCAGGGACCTACAATTGCGCAGCTACAATCACCGGTCATTGCCGATAATTTTGAAGGGCTGTCGGTTAGCGTGCAAAACGGCAAACCGATTATCTGGGTGATCTCCGACAACAATTTCATGCGCTGGCAGCGCACGTTGCTGCTCAAATTCGCGCTTGATTAAGCAGCGACAGCAACGGCTTTCTTGGCAATCGCGCGCTTCAGGCGACGCGCCTTCAGGCTCAGCTTGTCTTCGCTCGTCTTGGCGAGCCAGTTATCGAGACCGCCGACATGCTCGACCGAGCGCAGCCCGTGCGTCGAAACGCGCAGCTTCACGGATTCGCCCATCGTGTCCGACATCAGCGTGACATTCTGCAGGTTGGGCAGAAAGGTGCGCTTGGTCTTGTTATTGGCGTGGCTGACGTTGTTGCCAACCATGCGACCCTTGCCGGTCAATTCGCAAATGCGCGACATCGTGAAAAATCCTGAATGTTCGGTTGTTCGGAAAGAGGGCGCGCCTAACGCCAATCGCCGCTTTCGTCAACCACTGTGCTTCGTCTAAGCGCAACAAATGGTATTTCCGCTTCCCGATCCCATGCGCCGTGCGCTTGATATTGCCAGGCAGGCAGCCGCTGAAGGCGAAGTGCCGGTCGGCGCTGTCGTGATGCGCGACGGCCAGGTCATCGCCACCGGTGCGAACGCCACCCGCTCGGGCAACGACCCCACGGCACATGCCGAAATTGTCGCTATCCGTGCGGCCTGTGTGGCGCTCGGCACCGATCGCCTGACCGATTGCGACCTGTGGGTCACGCTTGAGCCATGCGCCATGTGCGCCGGTGCCATTGCCCACGCTCGCATTGCCCGGCTCTTTTATGCTGCTGCCGATCCCAAGGGTGGCGGCGTCGAGCATGGCGCGCGCGTCTTTTCGCACCCGACATGCCACCACCGACCCGACATCACCACGGGATTGGGTGAAGCCGAATCGGCGGCATTGCTCAGATCATTCTTTGTCGCGAAGCGTTAGCTGCGCACATCGGACTCGCGCACCGGCACGATCTTAATCTCAACCCGGCGGTTCGATTGCTTGCCCGCTTCGCTCATGTTGTCGGCCACCGGCTGACTCGATCCAAATCCCTGCGTTGCCATCCGAGCTGATTGCACACCCTTCGTCGTCAGATAATCCGCCACCGAACGCGCGCGGTTCTGCGACAGCGGAATGTTGATGCCGTCGTTCCCGGTCGAATCGGTGTGCCCGTAAACATCGATGTAGGTCTTTTCATACGACGCGAGTGTCTGTGCGACCTGATCGAGCGTCGTGCGGAACTGCGGCTGTATTGCAGACTGGTTCGTCGCAAACGTCACGCCCGAAGGCATATTGAGCACCAGATTATCGCCGTCGCGCGTCACCTGAACGTCGGTCCCCGCCGTCTGCGCGCGCAGCTTCTTTTCCTGCGCGTCCATATAGGCGCCGATGCCGGCACCCGCGATTGCGCCAATGCCCGCGCCAACAATCTTCTCTGTCCGGTCGTTGCGACCGCCGAGCAGATCACCCAGCAGCAAGCCCGCTGCGGCACCGCCAACACCACCTATCGCAGCCTTCGAAACGCGGCGATTGCCGGTATTCGGATCGGTTATGCATGCGGTGGTGGCGAGCAATCCGCTGATAAGGACTGTGCTTTTGAACATTGAAATCATGATAATCTCCCTTGCGACGTGCATCGATAAACCGATGAGTTGAGCGACTTGTTCCGCATCCGGCTTGAACCGCGCATGATCCGCCTGTTGTGCAATCGACAGAAACCGGCCAAGCATAGCGGCGCGCCATGGCTCCACTTCCCCTGACTCCCTATCCCTGGACTGATGTTGCGATTATCCTCGCGCTCGTCGCATTGAATGGCGTCTTTGCGATGTCCGAGCTTGCCATTGTCTCGGCGCGCAAACCGCGGCTCGAAGCAATGGCGCGGCGCGGCAAAACCGGCGCACGCATTGCCATCGAACTTGGAGCAGACCCCGGGCGCTTTCTGTCCACGGTCCAAATCGGCATTACGCTGATCGGCATTATCGCCGGCGCTTATTCGGGGGCCAGCCTCGGCGGACCGACCGGCGAACGTATCGCGCATCTGGGCATCAAAGCCGAAACCGCCGAAGCGCTTGGCTTTGCCATCGTCATCGGCATTACGACGTTTCTGTCGCTGATCATCGGCGAGCTTGTCCCCAAACAATTCGCCCTGCGCGCGCCCGAACCGATTGCCGCGACAATGGCGCTGCCGATGGTCTGGCTTGCCAAGGCGACGGCCCCGCTCGTCTGGCTGCTCGACCGGACAAGTGCGCTGATCTTCCGCCTGCTGCGCATGAACCGCGAGTCGCAAAGCCATGTGACCGCCGAAGAACTCCATCTAATCGTTGCCGAAGCGAGCAAGTCAGGCGTCATCGAAGAATCCGAACGCGCGATCATCTCGGGCGTTGTCCGCCTCGCTGATCGGCCCGTCCGCGAAGTCATGACACCGCGCACCGAACTCGACTGGATCGACGCCGATGCCGATCATGATGCGCTGCTCGCCGTCTTGCGGACGCTCCCGCACAGCCGGATGCTGGTCGCCGAAGGCTCGGTGGACAAGATCATCGGCGTCGTCCAGGCGCGCGATATTGTTGCCAAACTCGTCGATGGCGCTGACATCGACTTGCGCGCTTTGATGAAAACCGCCCCGATTGTCCCCGATCAGGTCGATGCGATGGACGCCCTCGAAGCGCTCCGCCGTGCCGATGTGCCGATGGCAATGGTGCACGACGAATACGGCCACCTCGAAGGGATCGTGACGCCCGCCGATCTCCTTGCCGCAATCGCAGGCGATTTCGCATCGGACCACGACATCGACACCGATCCCCCGCTGGTCGAGCGCGATGACGGCAGCTTGCTGGTTTCGGGCTGGCTCCCCGCCGATACCTTGGCTGAAAAAATCGGGATTACTCTTCCCGATGATCGCGATTATGCAACCGTCGCAGGACTGGCGCTGGCCGAATTCAAGCGCCTGCCCAGCGTCGGCGATCACTTTGCATTGGGTGGATACCGGTTCGACATCGTCGATATGGACGGCCGCAAGATCGACAAATTACTGGTTGCCGAACTCGCTGGCTAGACTCTGACGATTTCAAGTTAAATGTCGATTTACCTGCACCATTTTCACCGATGACACCATGGAT
>JAYUQI010000091.1:0-4175 GCA_043756805.1 Sphingomonas sp. | reverse complement strand
GCTGGAAACGGGCGCGGACGACTATGTCACAAAACCCTTCTCTCCTCGCGAACTTGTCGCGCGCGTTGGCGCGGTACTTCGCCGTGTTCGCCCCGCGCTCGCCGGCGAAGCGATGGTCTATGCCGACATCGAAATGGACACCGTCGGCCACAAGGTCCGGCGCGGCGGCGAAATGATTCCGCTAGGGCCAACCGAATTCCGCTTGCTCAAACATTTCCTCGAGCATCCCGCGCATGTTTTTTCGCGTGAGCGCCTGCTCGACAGCGTCTGGGGTCACGACAGCGACATCGAGCCGCGCACGGTTGATGTGCACATCCGGCGGCTTCGCAAAGCAATCAACGAAGGCGGCAAACCCGACATCATCCGTACCGTGCGATCAGCGGGCTACGCGCTTGACGCCGATGGCCGCTTGTAAGCGATAGACCGTTCACCGGACGCCGTAACCCGAGAACCCGTTTCGTTAGCGCAGCGTTTTCCTTTCACCTGCGCTTTCCTGCGCGGTTGACCAAGGAGTTGCGCCATGAAATTATTGGCTTTTACCGCTGCCCTTATGCTTAGTGGCGCGGCTGTCGCCCAGACGACCCCACCCGAGCCACCAGCACCCCCCGCCATGCCGATGCCCGAAACGCCACCCTCTGGTGAGATGCCAGCTGCACCAGCGACACCGGACGCGACAATGCCAGCGCCAATGCCGACAGCACCACCGGCAGCAGCGCCCGAAGCGCCGCCGGCACCAACAATGGCACCATTGGCCGCAGCGCCGCCGCCCCCGCCACAGGCTGAATATCCACGCTGTTCGCGAACCGTCGTCGATCAGTGCATTCAGAGTTCAGCAGGCGAGCGCGATACCAAGCGCAAGCGCCGCCGCGGTTAATCATCGACGATTGACGTAAACGGAAACCTTGGGCATCGGCGGCTGAGCATATCACTGCTTGCCCAAGGATTTCCCCATGACGATCAGCTTTGAAAACCGCGTTGCTATTGTCACGGGCGCTGGTGGGGGACTTGGACGTGCCTATGCGCTCGAACTCGCAAAGCGCGGCGCGAAAGTCGTCGTCAACGATCTCGGCGCAGCGCGCGACGGCACTGGCCATTCCGATGCCGCTCTGCAGGTCGTCGACGAAATAACGGCAGCAGGCGGCACTGCCATGTCGAACGGCGGCAGCGTCACCGAATACGGCCAGGTGGTCGAAATGGTCGAAAAGGCTAAAAGCGACTGGGGCCGCGTTGACATCCTTATCAACAATGCCGGCATATTGCGTGACAAGAGCTTTGCGAAAATGGAACCCGCCGACTTCGATCTTGTCGTCAAGGTTCATCTGAGCGGGAGCGCGAACGTCACCAAAGCGTGCTGGGAAACGATGCGCGACCAGGCCTATGGCCGCATCCTGATGACTGCCAGCTCGACCGGCCTGTTCGGCAATTTCGGGCAGGCAAATTATGGCGCGGCCAAACTCGGTCTCGCGGGGTTGACCAAGTCGCTCTACCTCGAAGGGGCAAAATACAACATCCGCGTCAACACGATTGCGCCTGTTGCGGGAACGCGGATGACCGAAGATCTGTTCCCCGCCGACGCGTTCAAGGCGTTCGCGCCCGAAAATGTCGTCCCCGCCGCGCTTTATCTGGTCAGCGAAGACGCGCCGTCGAACATGATTATCGGCGCGGGCGCAGGCGTGGTGCAGGCAGCCTATGTTACGCTGACCCCTGGTGTGTTGCTCCCGGCGGATGATCGCACACCCGAAGCCGTGGCGGCACTGTGGGACAAGATCATTGACCGCACCGGCGAGATCGTGCCACAGTCAGGAGCCGAACAATCGATGCTGATTGCGAAGACGATGGCGGGGGGTTGAACCCTACCCAGCAACCAATTTCATCAAGCGCCGCTCGACCGGCGCGAGGACCGGCCCCAGATCATGCCCGCGCTTCAACACGGCACCGCCTTCGCCGATCAGTGCCCATTCGCCCTGTCGATTGCGCAGGTCAGGGCGCTTTTCGATGCGAATTTCGGGGCGTTCGGTGGCGCGGCGGAAGGCGCTGAAAACTGCGGCGTCGCGGCCGAGATCGATTGCATAGTCTTTCCAATGCCCAGCAGCGACCATGCGGCCATAAAGATCGAGGATGCGCGAGAGTTCGAGGCGGTCAAAGCCGACTTGCAATGTCGCTCGCGGGAACGGCGCAACAATGCCCATTAAGCGGGGCCCATTAAGCGAGGCCCATCAAGCAGAGCGCGCCTGATCGGTTTCAGTGAACGCCGCGAGCTTTACGCGCAACGCTTCGACTTCGCATTTCAATATCTCGAGCTGCTGCGTTGCCGGATCGAATTTCTCGCTGCACGGCGTCCCGTAAGGCATAAAGGCTTGGCTGTATTCGGATGCCCCCATAAGAGTCGAACGCGCCGGGATGCCGACCATCGTCGCGCCTTCGGGCACATCCTTGGTCACCACCGAATTCGCGCCGATCCGCGCGCGCGGGCCGACGGTAATCGGACCAAGCACTTGCGCGCCCGAGCCGACAATCACACCGTCCTCAAGCGTCGGATGCCGCTTGCCCGCCACGCCATTGGCGGGATTGGTCCCGCCCAGCGTCACATTCTGATAGATCGTCACGTCATCGCCGATCTGCGCGGTCTCGCCGATTACGGTAAAGCCATGATCGATAAAGAAATTCCGTCCGATCGTCGCGCCGGGATGTATATCGATCGCCGTAAACATGCGGGAAATATGGTTCACCAGCCGTGCCGCGAAATAGAGTTCTCCACGATACAGCCAATACGCGGCGCGGTGAAGCATCAGTGCCCAAACGCCAGGATAGGTCAGGATTTCCCAGCGCGACCGCGCGGCGAGGTCGCGCGCCTTAATCGAATCAAGATAGGCGATCAGCCCGCTAAACATCGCCATTCTCCGAATACGCTGTTTGTAATTTAGGCATCGGGCGGCACGATGCAACCCATCGCTGAATAGCCCCGCTTTACCAAGGGCATAACGAAATATCTTGCGCGCTGGCCGCGAGTCCCGCCTAACTCTACCCACATGATCGACATTAGCACCATCGACTGGAATGCCATCGCGCCGTTCATTGCCATCGGCTTTGCGGCACAGCTTGTCGACGGAGCGCTGGGCATGGCGTTTGGCGTGATCACCAATACCTTGCTGATAAGCGTTCTGGGCATGGCACCGGCTCACGCTTCGGCGCGGGTTCACATCGTCGAGATTTTCACGACGGGCGCGTCGGGCATCAGCCACGCAATCCACAAGAATGTCGACTGGAAACTGTTTTCAAGACTTGTCATCCCCGGCGTCATCGGCGGCGTGACGGGTGCTTATGTACTCAGCAATATCGACGCGAGCGTCGCACGGCCTTTCGTGATGGCCTATCTCTCACTCATTGGCGTCTATCTATTGTATAAGGCGTGGGGCCTGAACCATGTCCACCGCCAGCCAAAAATCGTCGAACCGCTCGGGTTGATCGGGGGATTTCTCGATGCAGTGGGCGGCGGTGGCTGGGGGCCGGTGGTCACGTCGAATCTGCTTGTTCAGGGTAGCGTCCCGCGCATGACAATCGGCACCGTGAATACGGCGGAATTCTTCCTGACGACCGCAATCTCGGTGGCATTCATTGCCAACCTTGGACTTGAAGCGTTTACGATCGCAACGTTTGGGCTGCTGATCGGCGGCCTGGGGGCAGCGCCCTTCGGCGCAATCCTTGCAAAGCGTATTCCGGCGCGCACTCTGATGACGCTGGTTGGTATCGTGTTGACGCTGACGAGCCTATTCAGCCTCTATAAGGCGCTGAGCTAAACCCAGCGCGCCGCTGATTCGGCATCGGTCTCACGCGCTTCGACCCAATTGTCCCGGCCGTCTGCAAAGGTTTCGCGCTTCCAGAACGGGGCATCGGTTTTCAGCCGGTCGATGAGAAAAGCGGTCGCGTCGAGCGCGGCTGCGCGGTGCGACGATGCCGTGCCGACAAAGACAATGCGATCGCCCGGCGCCATTGTCCCGACACGGTGGATGATCGTGACTGCGGACAGCGGCCACCGCGCGAACGCCGCATCGGCCAGTGATTGCAGTGCTCGCTCTGTCATCGCCGGATAATGATCAAGCGTAAGCAAAACCAAACCGCCATTACCGCGAACGATACCGATAAAGCTCGCAATCCCGCCGACACCAGCTGCCATC
>JAYUQI010000090.1:0-12007 GCA_043756805.1 Sphingomonas sp. | reverse complement strand
GCACCGGCAGCCCTTCGGTGCGATACTGGTCAAGCCCGTGGCTCGATGCTTCGAACGCGGCATGCGTTACGCCCTCGCGCCGCAGCCCCGCCATATTTGACAGGAACGTCACGATGTCGGGTGTCGTCAGGCCCGTCACGACGCGCTCGTCCGCCGTCGTCACGCCCAATGTCCCGATGCTCGCGGCATGATGCCCCGCCATCCGCCACAGCTGCCGGGTCAGCTCGACCGTCGATGTCTTGCCGTTGGTGCCAGTCACCGCGACAGTGGTTGCCGGAAAAGGCGCAAAGTACGTCGCTGCCAGCAACGCAAATTCGCGGCGCGGCTCGTCCGAGGCAATATGCACCGCGCCTTTCACGTTCGGTCCGTGGCACGACACGATGGCAACGGCTCCCGCCTTAATCGCGTCGGGAATGAAATCTTCGCCGTTGAACCGCGCGCCGCGAAACGCGCCAAAGACCGTGCCTGGCGCAATTTTGCGATGGTCGATGGCAAACCCCGTCACATCAGCGGCCGCATCGGTTCCGAGGAGCGCACCGAGCCGCATCAGCGCTCCCCCTTCGGTTTCCAGAGCAACGGCATCATTTCGGCCAGACTGATCTCGCGGTTTACATCGGGCGTCACGCCGAGCAGCGGCCCGATCCGCGAGACGACTTTGCTGACCACCGGGGCCGACACCCAGCCTGCCGTGCGTTGCCCCGCGCTTTCGGCGCTGCCCTTTGGCTCGTCGAACATCACGATGATGACATAGCGCGGCGCATCCATCGGGAAAGCACCGGCAAAGGTCGAAACGGTTGAATGCCTGGCATAGCCACCGACACCGGCTTTCTCTGCTGTCCCCGTTTTGCCGCCGACACGCAAACCATCGGCATCAGCTTTGCGCCCGGTCCCATCGAGCACGACCAGCCGCAGCATTGCCCGGATCTTGTCGCTCGTGGCCTGACTGAACACGCGCGTCCCCTTGGGCGCTTTCCCGGGTTCGATCTTCATCAGCGTCGACGGCCGCCAGATGCCGCCGTTGACGAGCGCGGCATAGGCATTGGCCAGATGCAGCGGCGTCACCGCAATCCCGTGGCCGTAGCCCGAAGTCATAACGGTTGCGCGACCCCAGTCCGATGGCCAGATCGGCCGGCCGCGTTCTTTGAGTTCGATGTCGGGCGCAGTGTCGAAATGGAGCTTGCGGAATATCGTCTGCATCCGCACCGGTCCCAATTGATCAGAAATGCGGGCCGTAACGATGTTGGATGAATGCACCAGCGCTTCGGGAACATTCAACCAGCGCCCCGTCGGATGATCATCCTTGATGCGAAAGCGACCGATCGCAACGGGTTGCGTCGCGTCATAACGTTTCGCAAGCGACGTCACCACGCCCTGGTCCATCGCATTGGCAAAGGTGATTGCCTTGAAGGTCGAGCCGAGTTCATACACACTTTGCGTTACGTTATTGCGCCGCGAGTCATCGGTCGTCTCGCCCGGCTTGTTCGGATTGAAGACGGGCAGCGATGCCATTGCCACCAATTCGCCCGTATGCACATCGAGCACGAGGCCGGTCGCCCCCTTTGCCTGTTGATCGACCATCCCGGCGCTCAGTTCGCTTTCCATCGCAGCTTGAACGCGCGAGTCGATGGAAAGCGCCACGGGTTTCCCCCGCGTCGCCGGATTGGTCAGGCGCTCCTCGAGCACACGCTCCATGCCCGTCACGCCGCGCCCGTCAAAATCGGTATAGCCCAAGGCGTGCGCTGCCAGTGTCGTCTGCGGATAAAGCCGTTCAGGCTCACGGGCATAGCCCATGGCGGGTTCGCCCAGCGCATTGATCTTCGCGACCAGATCGGGCAGCGCGCGCCGCCGCAGATAGGTAAATCGCACTTTTGACTGGAGGATCGCGAGATATTCGGCTTCGCTGCGTTCGGGCATCAGCGCCGCGAGTTTCGGGGCCAAATCTTCGGGATCGTTGAGCAGCTTATTCGCGTGAATGCCGATCGACCACGCATCGATCGTCCGCGCGAGGACTTGCCCGTTGCGGTCAACAATATCACCACGTTTGGGAATCAGGCTGGCAGTCCCTGTTGCTGTGTTGGCGCTGGTGGCAACCGACAGCCATAGCAGCCGCACGCTGATCATCGTGACCGCAGCGACAAACAACAGCATGATGATCATCAGCCGCTGATGTGCGACGACCAGCGACGCCTGTCGCTGGCCTTGAGCGCGGATCCGCGGCGGTTGGGCGATCAGCGTTGTCACGGACGTTTGCGGTCCTCCACTTGAGCGATGCGAGCAATGTCCCGCGCCGACACTGTCGTGATCATTGCCACCCGCTGCGCCTTTGGTTTGGGTTTGGTCGGTTGCGCCGCCATGGCCGCAATCACGGTTTTGGATACGATGTCGTCGGGGATCGATGGCACGCGAACGTCGACGGGCGTGGGAATCGCCACCGATGCCATGACCGGCGGCGGCGCATTGGGTGTATCGCGCTTGGCATCAAGATCGAAGGCGACCAGTTGCGCGCCGTCATTCACAAACTGCGTCGCTTTTGGCGCGGACAGCGCAAGCACTTCACCGTTCCACCGCTCGAGCTGACGCATCGATGCACGCGTGCCCATTTCGGTCTGAAGCTGGCGCACTTCGCGCTGGGCGGCAGCGATCTGCTTTTCGACAGCTTCCAGTTTGCCCCGCTCGACTGCGACCTGAAGCGAGATGAGATAAAGCAGTGTCGCCGCAATCGCGACCATCGCGACCCAGCCGACAGCTTTGAATCGTTGCGCAATCATGAGGCAGCACTTTCGGTAAGAGTCCAACTGGGCGCAGATGTGCGCTGCGCAGATCGCAATGTTGCCGAGCGGGCGCGCGGGTTGCGGGCGATTTCGGCATCGGACGCGCGAACCGGTTTGGCGACGCGCTCGAACGTCGGCTTCGGGCCATCGGCGCGCATCGGCATGTGGCGTGATCCCGCTGGTTCGCTGCCTGATCGCGCGCGCATGAAATTCTTGACCAGCCGGTCCTCGAGACTGTGGAACGTCACCACAGCAAGCCGACCGCCGGGCTTCAGCGCACGCTCGGCGGCATCAAGACCGTCTTCAAGTTCGCCCAGCTCGCGGTTGATGTGCATGCGGATCGCCTGAAACGTGCGCGTTGCCGGGTCTTTCTTCTCATGCGCTTTGTGCCCGAGCGCGCGACGGACGACGTGCGCGAGTTGCCCCGTTGTCGTCAGCGGACGCGCAGCAACAATCGCGCGCGCAATCCGCCGCGATTTGGGTTCATCGCCCAGCGCATAAATGACATTCGCAATCTCGGCTTCGTCGGCGGTATTGACGAAATCGGCAGCGCTCGGCCCCGCTTGCTCCATCCGCATGTCGAGCGGACCATCGGACTGGAACGAAAAGCCGCGCTCGGCGCGATCAAGCTGCATTGACGAGACACCGATGTCGAGGACAACGCCGTCCGCCGGCGCCGCACGGTCAAGCCGGGAGAAACAATCCTCGATCAGGGTCAGGCGTTCATGTGTGTCCGCCGCGGCAATTGCATCGGGATCACGGTCGAACGCTACGACATCCGCCCCCGCACCCAGCATCGCCCGCGAATAGCCACCCGCGCCATACGTGCCGTCGATATGCGTTTCACCCGGCACGATGGCGAGCGCACTCAGCACTTCATCAAGCAAGACAGGCGTGTGCGGTGCGCTCATGACGCCCCCCGCTCGCTCATCAGCCAGGCGCAGCGCTCTTTCTTCGCGGCATCTGCATTCGGGTCGGCGAGCAGTTTTTCGGGTGACCAGACTTCGATCGTGTCGCCTGCACCCCAGAAAAACGCCAGACCGGTCAGCGCGCCCTTGTTGCGCAGGAACGGCGGCAGGATGAAGCGGCCCGACGCGTCGAAGGGCACTTCATCGAAGCGGCCGAACGCGCTCGCAGCAACATCTTCGCGGTCGATCTCGACTCCCGCGCCAAGCGCACGGTCGGCGTCGGCACTCAGCCGATCATACAGCCGGTTCGACCAGTTCTGGTCAGCAGCCCGAAGGCATCCGCGCTTGTCATCGTCGGACAGCAGCAGCGTGCGCTCGCCTTTCTGACTCTCGACGATCAGGCGCATTGGCGCGGGCAGCGCAACACGGCCTTTGCCGTCGATGCCCTGGAGCGCATAGCCCTTGAAAACCGCCCGATCCGCCACTGTTCCGCCTCTATCCCATCAAGGCAAACCTCCGGCGCGCACCGAAACGCATAGTTTCGGCGTTTCGAAAACGAATCGCGTCGAGATGATCCCGCCTCTTATCGGAACCAAGGGGTATCAGGGGATATAGCGGTTAACAACGGTTTTTAACGGGTCAAAAGGGGATTTTGTCGTTATTTCGGAACAGGTTCTTTCTATGTTCTCACAATATGGCGATAAATCAGCGCGCCGACGGCTGCTGCCGCCGCAATCATGCCGCCAATCACAGTGCCCGACAGGCGAGTCGATCCGCTTTCGTTGCCACCGTCCAGCATGTGCAGCTGATCCACGACCCAACCCGCATTGTCGGCCTCACGCCCCGCCCAAAGCCGCGCGTCGAGCAGGTCGGCATCGCCCACCAGCAGCACGCGCCCCTTGCCGATCCGGCAATCGAGCATTTCAGGCACAACGACCGTGCACGTCTTCGGCCCCGTCCAGGCGCCCGCTGCCAGCAGTCTGACAGCGACGTTATTGACTGAAATCACGCGTTCCTGCCGGTCACTATCACCGAGCGCGATGCCCCAATGCGTGAGTAGGGGATCGAGCAGCTCGACCGGCGGCGCGCGGCGGTTATCGCCCGGCGGATAGCGGCTTGGCCACACCAGTTCGGGATCGGCGAATATCATCACCCGCCCGCCACTGCGCACCCATTTGTCGAACGCCACCAGCTCGGTCGGCGTCAGGCGACGCGGCTGCGCGACAATCGCGACGTTGCGCCCGAGCGTTGTCGCCGACAGCGTGTCGATAGCGCGAACGTCAAACGTCCTCTCGAGGCGTTTCAGCGTGGCGGATCGCCCCGTCCGCCCCTGCAATATGTCGGCGGCATCGCCCTCGCCCCAAACCAGCGGCAGCGCGGTCATCAGCGTCACACGCGGCCGCTGATCCGCGCCGGTCAGCACGAATGCCATCAGGATTAATGCGGGAATTTTCAGTTGGCGGGCTTTGCGGGTGCGGGCGGCACATCTTTGGCATCGGGCTTGGCATCAGGCGCAACGCCAAGCGTTGCCAGCGGTTCGGACTTTTCAGCGGGGGCTGGCACCGCCACGGTCGCCACAACGGCTGGCGGCCCTGCGGCAACGGCATTCTCGGTCGCAGTCCGCCGCACGCTCGTCGCAACAGCTGTCGCAATCACGACGATCAAACCAACCGCCGCCAATCCCGTCATGCCAACGCGCACGCGCTGCATCCGCTCGCGCGTTTCCCCCGCTGTTGGCGGCCGTCCCGGAAATTCGATTGCCATGGCAAAAATATAGGATTTATTGCGCCTGAAGCCAAGGGAAGACCGGCAGCCCCTTCGCGCGCAGCCAGTCTGGATTGTAAAGCGATGATAAATAACGAAATCCCGTATCACACAGGATCGTTACAACCATTTTGCCCGGCCCCAGATCACGCGCCAGCATCATCGCGCCCGCTACATTGATGCCCGACGACAGGCCAAGGCACAGCCCCTCATCGCGGAGCAAAGCTGCAACTTGCGCCAGCCCCTCCTCGTCCGAAACACGGTATTGCCGGTCGATCGGCGCCCCTTCAAGGTTGGCGGTAATCCGCCCCTGCCCGATCCCCTCGGCCACCGAATTGCCTTCGGATTTCAATTCGCCGTGCGCGTAATAGTTGAACAGCGCAGCCCCATGCGGATCGGTCAGCGCGATCGTGACGTTTTCGCTTTTTGCTTTCAGGCCAAGTCCGACGCCCGCCAGCGTCCCGCCCGTGCCGACGGCACAGGTAAAACCATCGACCTTGCCATCGGTTTGCGCCCAGATTTCCTCTGCCGTGCCCGCGATGTGCGCGCGGCGATTGGCGATATTGTCGAACTGGTTGGCCCAGATCGCCCCCGCCGTTTCCTCCGCAATCCGGCGCGACGTGTGCACAAAATGGCCGGGGTTGCTAAAGGGGGCTGCCGGAACAAGCACCAGTTCGGCACCCAGCGCGCGCAGCGTGTCCATTTTCTCGCGGCTCTGCGTTTCGGGCATGACGATGATCGTCTTATACCCCTTGGCATTGGCGACGAGCGCCAAGCCGATGCCGGTATTCCCCGCTGTCCCCTCGACAATGGTGCCGCCGGGTTTGAGCGTGCCGTTCGCCTCTGCGTCCTCGACAATGTAAAGCGCGGCACGATCTTTGACCGATGCTCCCGGGTTCGCGAATTCACACTTGCCGAGGATCTCGCATCCGGTCGCGTCGGAGGGTCCGTTGAGGCGAACAAGCGGCGTATTGCCGATCAGGGCGAGTGGATTGCGAACGATCATCCCCACTGCCTAGCCGCAGCGAGCACCGTGGGCAAACAAGACATTTACGGGGCGCGTTCAACTATTCTTGCCGGAACCCCAACCACGAGCGCACCGGCGGGCACATCGGTCAGCACCACGGCATTGGCCCCGACAATAGCCCCGTCGCCGAGATGCACCCGCCCGAGAATGACTGCCCCCGCGCCTACGTCCACCCCGACACCGAGCACGGGCGCAGCGTCGAGATCATCGGTATTGCGGATGCCGAACGTGCAATTCTGGCGGATTGTGCACCCGTCGCCGATCACCGTGCGGCCATGAACGACAATGCCGCCCTGATGCTCGATCACGACATTGCGGCCAATCGTCGCACTATATGGCAATTCGATCCCGTAAACATTCCGGCAGCGGCGAAAGGCAATGCGGTAGAGCACGCACAACGGTGCGCGGAGCAGCTTTGGCCGCACCCCCATCCGCCACACGCCGAAACGATAGACAGCAAGCGCGCGAAACCCCGGCTTGGTCCAGTCGCGGCCATGCGCGCGATAATCCTCGGCGATTTGCCCCCACAAACTCATGGCGCATTCTTATATTCAATGAGGCGCGGCGCATATCCCCGCACATGATTGACACAAAAGCGCGCAGCACCGCCCATTTCGGCGAATTTGCCGACAACGATAAGCGCTGCATAAGCGAAGTCAGGTCGCCCGTTTTTGGACCGGCGCAGCGCGATGCGCACCAGTTGCACCGGATAGATCGCAAGCACGGCAAGCGCGACGAACCCGGTCGGGTAGCCAAGCAGCTGCGCAACGAGCAGCACCGCGACAACGAGCGGGATTGCCAGCCCCCAAAGCAATATGCTCGACACTTGCCGCCGCCAACTTGGGATCGACGCTTTTCCGTGCCGCCAGACATGCTCGGCATAAGCATGGCCCGATCGCCGCGCCCGCCGCCACCATTGCGGGAAATGCAACAGCGCCGCGTCGTGCAGCGTCATTTCCGCATCGATGCGTTTGATCGTCCACCCGTCGCGCGACAGGCGAAGGCACAGATCGGGTTCTTCGCCCGCAATCAAATCGGGATTGTAACCACCAACTGCCGACAGCGCCGCCAACCTGAACATGGCGTCGCCGCCACATGACGCAACATAGCCAACGGGCACATTCCATTCGTCATCACACTG
Source organism: Sphingomonas sp. (assembly GCA_043756805.1). Lineage (GTDB taxonomy): Bacteria > Pseudomonadota > Alphaproteobacteria > Sphingomonadales > Sphingomonadaceae > Sphingomonas_O. Next base: position 4,396 of record JAYUQI010000090.1, on the reverse strand, counting down.
CCGGTTATACAAGCTGCGCTCGGGGAATCGTTCACGGCGGCGGCCGAACACAACCGCAAGCCCGGGTTCGGCTTGGAGCGCATCCACCGCTTTGCCCATCCACTGCGGATCGAGCGCGCAGTCACCGTCGATCATCTGAACGAATTCGGGGATCATCGCGCCCTGGCGGATGACGGCCAGTCCGGCATTGCGCGCCCGCGCCGCCGTAAAACCCACCGTCCGGTCCAGATCGACGACAGTCACGCCCAGGCCGCGCGCATGATCCTGACTGCCATCGGTTGATCCTGAGTCGACATAAACGCGCGTGCCATCGACCGGTAATGACGCCAGGCAGCGCCTGAGCCGCTCGCCCTCGTTGCGGCCGATGATCACAATCGCAGGCGAAGCAGCAGCGTCAGTCATTGCAGCACGCCTAGCCTCAGCAAGGCGCAACGGCAAACGGTGCCATGCGCACTTCTTTTTGTTCTATTTATGTTCTTGCTGTTCTACGGTGCTTGTGATGACCCGAATCGCTTTCCCGCCCCGTCCCCTGCGCTGGCTGTTTCTTGATCTGAACGCTTATTTCGCAAGCGTCGAACAGCAGGAAAACCCCGCGCTTCGCGGTCGCCCTGTCATCGTGGCGCCCGGCGGGATTGAAACCACCTGCGCTATCGCGGCGTCATATGAAGCCAAAAAATATGGCATCAAGACTGGTACACCGGTTTGGGAAGCGCGAACAAGGTGCCCGGACCTTGCCGTGATTCCTGCCAATCACGAACTCTATGTCGATTATCACGATCGCATTGTTGCCGAGATCGAACGACACATTCCCGTTACCAAAGTCTGCTCGATTGATGAAGTCGCCTGTCGCCTGCTCGACAATGAAAATGATGAGGCATCGGTGCGCGCGCTGTCGGCACGGATCAAGGCGGGCATTCGTGCCAATGTCGGCGAATGGCTTGGTTGCTCGATCGGCATTGCGCCCAATCGTCTGCTCGCCAAGCTGGCGTCGGACATGATGAAACCCGATGGCCTGATCATCCTGAAGGCCGAAGAATTGCCGCAGCGTCTGTTCGCGCTGCCGCTGACGGCCATCGCCGGAATCGGGGCGAAGATGAAGTCGCGGCTGGCCCGCGGCGGGGTGAATGATATTGAGCAACTTTGCGACCGGATGCCGCGCGCTGCGGGCTCGGTGTGGGGTGGCCTTGATGGGGACCGGCTCTGGTATCTGCTGCACGGCGTCGATCTGCCCGAAAAGCCCACCCAGATGCGCAGCATCGGGCACAGCCATGTCCTCGCCCCACAGTCGCGCGGATCGGAGGCAGCCCGGCTGACCGCGCGTCGTCTGGCGTTGAAAGCAGCCGCGCGCCTTCGCCGCAAGAATGTTCAGGCTCGTCTGTTGATGTTGCATGTCCGCTTTGAGGACGGGCGCAGCAAATGGAAAGCCAGCGTCCATTTGCCGGCGACGCAGGATAGTTTCAGGATCATTGCCGCACTTGATGCGCTGTGGCCGCAACTTGTCGCGACGGCGCCAAAGGGATTTCAGCTGCGACAGGTCGGCGTCATGCTCGCCAATCTTCAACCCGTGCAGGGTGAGCAGGGATCGCTGTTTGAAAATCTCGACCCCAATCATGAACTGGCCCGCGGTGTCCGCACCGAAGCGCTGAGCCGCGCGCTCGACCGGATCAACACGCGGTTCGGTCGCAATGCGGTCACGCTCGGGCCGACAACCGGCGGACGCGTTGACCGCGTCGGCACGTCCATCGCTTTCGGTCGCATTCCCGATCTTGCCGAATTCCGCGAATGACTCTTTTTGACCGGCACCATTATCGCTCTTGACGGGCATTGCCCTGCCCGCGCATGAAGAACGCCTATGATGCATCGCACAAAAATCGCTGCCGTCGCGGCACTCCTAACCCTTTCCGCCTGTCAGCAGGAAACCATCGTTGCCGGTCGCAAGGACGACATGGCGGAGGCGCTTGCAAAAGCACCCAAGGTTGTCCTGCCACCGGCGATCAAATCGACCAAGGCGTATCGCTGCAAGGATGGCGGCCTTGTCTATGTCGACCTGTTCCAGGGTGACAAGATGGCGAACCTGCGCAGCACCGAAAATGGTCCTGCGACCAAACTTGAAGCGCCCGAAGCCGGGCAGCCGATGGTTGCCGAGGGCGGCTATTCACTGACGGTATCAGGCAACAATGTGAACGTCACCCAGCCGGGCAAGGGCGCGCAAGTCTGCAAGGCGGGTTAAGTCGTCCCGCCTGCGTTGATCCGTGTAATATCGACTGACGGTCAGATGCGATCGAGGACGAATTGGACATGACCGACACGAACGTTGCATGGTTGCGCAGGGGGCTGACTGTCTGAGCCCTTTCATCGGGAGGGCGCATCATGTTTGTGGGTCACTATAGCGCAGCATTCGCGGCGGCGGCGCTGCCCAAGGCGCCAAAACTCGGCACGCTGTTTGTGGCGGCGCAACTCGTCGACATTGCTTTCTTTGCGTTCGTGCCCTTGGGTATAGAAGCGATGCGGATTGCCTCGGGCACGTCGGTCATGAATCCGATGGACCTGTATCAGATGCCCTATACCCACAGTTTGGTTGGCACGTTGCTATGGGCCGCGGGATTCGCCGCGGTGCTCCGATTGATGATCGGAAACTGGACGGCAGGATTGATTGGCGGCGCGGTTGTCCTGTCGCACTGGTTCCTTGATGCGCTGGTCCATGTGCCGGACATGACGCTAGCGGGACAGCCGCCGAAACTGGGGCTTTCACTTTGGAACTATCCGGCAATCGAGATGCCGCTCGAACTGGGCCTGCTGCTGGGCACTGCCTGGCTATACGCTCGCGCCCGGCCCGCCGTCGCCAAATCATGGGCGCTGCCTGCTTTGATCGCGCTTCTGCTTGTGCTCCAGGCCGTCAACTGGTTCGGCCCACCCCCGGTTGCCGTCGACCTCGGCCTGTGGGGTCTTGCACTTTTCATATTCGCTCTGGCTGCGCTGCTTGCATCTTGGGTGGCACGGACGCGCATCGCCCGCTAGAGGCGCTTGCATGCCAAATCCTGCCACGCCAATCACGCCCCAGATCGTCGCCGAACACGGCCTATCCGAAGACGAATATACGCGCGTTCTTCACGCGATGGGGCGGGAGCCGAACATCACTGAACTTGGCATTTTCTCGGTCATGTGGTCCGAGCATTGCAGCTATAAATCCTCGCGCCTCCACTTGAAGAAACTCCCCACCACCGGCCCGCAAGTTATCTGCGGCCCCGGTGAAAATGCAGGCGTCATCGACATCGGTGCCGGACCTGACGGGAAGCCCCAGGCCGCAATCTTCAAAATGGAGTCGCACAACCACCCGAGCTACATCGAACCCTATCAGGGCGCGGCGACCGGCGTGGGCGGCATCCTGCGCGATGTGTTCACCATGGGCGCGCGGCCGATCGCGAATATGAATGCGCTGCGCTTCGGGCGGCCTGACCATCCCAAAATGCGCCATCTGATCGCGGGCGTCGTCAGCGGCATCGGCGGCTATGGCAATTGCGTTGGCGTACCCACCGTCGGTGGCGAGGTAAATTTCCACGCCGCTTACGATGGCAACATCCTTGTCAACGCGATGACCGTCGGCATCGCCGATCAGGACAAGATTTTCTATTCGGCCGCATCGGGCGTCGGCAACAGCATTGTTTACGTCGGATCAAAAACCGGCCGCGACGGCATCCACGGCGCGACGATGGCGAGCGCGGATTTCGCCGAAGATGCCGATGCCAAGCGCCCCACGGTTCAGGTCGGCGATCCGTTTACCGAAAAACTGCTGATCGAAGCCTGCCTCGAACTGATGGCGAGCGATGCCATCGTCGCCATTCAGGATATGGGCGCGGCGGGGCTCACGTCGTCCGCTGTCGAAATGGCAAGCAAGGGCGGCGTCGGCATCCGGCTGGACATGGACAAGGTGCCGCAGCGCGAAAGCGGCATGACAGCCTATGAAATGATGCTGTCCGAATCGCAGGAACGCATGCTGATGGTCCTGAAGCCGGGCCGCGAGGATTTTGCAGCGGCGATCTTCAGGAAATGGGAACTCGACTTCGCGGTCATCGGCGAAGTTACTGAACCACTTGCCGATGGGGGCCATATGGTTCTTGTCCACCACGGTGAGACTGTTGCCGACATTCCGCTTGCGCCGCTCGCTGATGATGCGCCGCTCTATGATCGCCCGCATGTGAAAACGCCCGCGCCCGCGCCGCTGGCCAATGTGCCCGAAAGCACAGACTTGGTGGGCGATCTGGTCAAGCTCATGGCGAGCCCCGACATCGCGTCGCGCCGCTGGATCTGGGCACAATATGACCAGAAAGTCGGCGGCGACACGGTGCAGCCCCCCGGTGGCGACGCGGCGCTCGTCCGCGTCCACGGCACCACCAAA
>JAYUQI010000089.1:0-4180 GCA_043756805.1 Sphingomonas sp. | reverse complement strand
AGTTTCGACATGGACGCGAGCATAATCGCACACGCTTTACGAAGCGTTGCGATTGCGGCTAGGCGCGGATGCGATGGACTATGTGAGCACCAGGGGGCGCGCCGAGGCGCTGGGCTTTGAAGACGTGACGCTGGCGGGGCTGGCGAGCGATGGCGGGCTGTATGTGCCGCGCGTCTGGCCGACGCTGAGCCGCGAGGTCATCGCGGGGCTGGCGGGGAAGTCATACGTTGAAACAGCCGTGACCGTGATGTTGCCGTTTGTTGGCGATGCGCTTTCGGAAGATGAATTGCGGTCGCTGTGCACGCAGGCTTACGGCCGGTTTGCGCATGACGCGGTAACGCCGCTGGTCCAGCTTGACGAGCGCAACTGGTTGCTCGAGCTGTTCCACGGGCCGACGCTGGCGTTCAAGGATGTCGCGTTGCAACTGCTCGGGCTGTTGTTCGAGCGGTTCCTGTCGGGCCGCGATACACATCTGACGGTGGTCGGCGCGACGTCGGGCGACACCGGATCGGCAGCCATCGATGCGCTGGCCGGGCGCGCGAAAGTCGATGTGTTCATGCTGCATCCGGCGGGGCGGGTGTCCGATGTGCAGCGGCGGCAGATGACGACTGTGCTGTCGCCCAATATCCATAATATCGCCATCGACGGCGATTTCGACGATGCGCAGCGGATCGTTAAGCGCATGTTTGCCGACGCGGAAACGACCGCGCGGGTGAAATTGTCAGCAGTCAATTCGATCAATTGGGCGCGGCTGATGGCCCAGGTCGTCTATTATTTTTATGCAGCCGTCCGGCTGGGCGCGCCCGACCGGCCAGTGGCGTTCAGCGTCCCGACGGGCAATTTCGGCGATGTGTTTGCGGGCTATGTCGCGGCGAAAATGGGGTTGCCGGTCGCGCGGCTGATCGTGGCGACCAACATCAACGACATCCTCCACCGCGCTTTGTCGAGCGGCGATTACAGCTGCGGTGTCGTGACGCCGACGTCGACGCCCTCGATGGATATTCAGGTGTCGTCGAATTTCGAGCGGCTGCTGTTTGATCTCGGTGGCCGCGATGGCGCGGCGACGGCGGCGCAGATGGCGGGGTTTGAAGCGACCAAAGCAATGATGTTGACCAACGCGCAATCGGCAGGCGCGGCGGGGCTGTTCACCAGTGCGCGGATCGACGGCGACGGCATGGCGATGGCCATGCGATGGGCGCACGAACATGCGGGGCAAGTGCTCGATCCGCATACGGCGATCGGGCTGGCAGCGGCGCGCGCGGCGGATTTGCCGGGTGATGTGCCGATTGTGACGCTGGCGACGGCGCATCCGGCGAAATTCCGCGATGCGGTCGAGCGCGCGACGGGCGTGCGGCCTTCGCTGCCGCAGCGGCTGTCAGGGTTGTTCGATCGTGAAGAGCGGTATGACTCATTGCCCGCAACGCTCGAAGCGGTGCGGGGGTATGTATTGGAGCGGTCGACGTGAAGGGGGTTCACGCGAAGGCGCAAAGAAGAAGGAAAGGCGCAAAGGGTTTGGTCCAATGCGCTCTCTTCGCGCCTTCACTTCTTCTTTGCGCCTTCGCGTGAAATGACTTTACTCACCCTTACTGGCGAACCATGGGCGGATTATGGCCTCATCGATAGCGGCCACGGCCGCAAAATTGAACGCTATGGCCATTATCGCTTCATCCGCCCCGAACCGCAGGCCATGTGGGCCCCGGCGCATGAGACATGGGATGCCGATGGTGTATTCGTGCCGGGATCGGACGAGGACGGCGGCGGGCGCTGGGAATTTTCGCGTGACGTGCCTAAACAGGGCTGGCCGCTGGCTTGGGATGGCCTGACCTTTACGGCGCAGACGACGCCGTTTCGCCATCTGGGCTTTTTCCCCGACATGATGCCCGTTTGGGACTGGGCGAAATCGAAATTGCCCGTGAAGTCAGATTGCCTGAACCTGTTCGGCTATACCGGCGTGGGGTCATTGGCGCTCGCGCATGCGGGGGCGTCGGTGGTCCATGTCGATGCGTCGAAGAAATCGGTCGAGGCGGCCAAGGCCAATGCCGTGCTGTCGGGAATGGCGGACAAGCCCATTCGCTGGCTGATCGACGATGCCGCCAAGTTCACCGCGCGCGAAGTGCGGCGCGGGCGGCGTTACGACGGGATCATTCTCGATCCGCCCAAATATGGTCGCGGGCCGGAAGGCGAGGTATGGCGGCTGGAAGAGGATCTCAGCGGTTTGGTGGCGAATTGCCGCGCGCTGGTTGATGACAAGTCGGCGTTCGTGTTCCTGACTGTTTACGCGATCCGGATGTCGGCGCTGGCGATCGGCGAGCTGATGCAGCAAGCGTTCGGCGACTTGCCGGGGACGGTCGAATGCGGCGAACTGGCCGTGCGCGAAGAAGCGCGGGGGCTGAGCTTGCCGACCGCGATTTTTGCGCGGTGGTCTAATTCCTAATACTTCTTCGCGCCTTTCCTTCTTCTTCGTGCCTTCGCGTGAACCCCTTACACTCGCGCGGCGGCATGCGCTGAATCACAGGGAAAGTGTTTCGCGCAAAGGCGCAAAGAAGAAGGAAAGGCGCGAAGAGTTTGGGGCCTGCGGCGCTATTCCCTTAATCCTTTGAGCGCCGCACCAGTGGCGAATGGCGCTATGGCCACCAAGAGCAGCGATGCCGCTGCCAGTAGCTTGAGGCCACCGATGCCTGACGGGCCCAGACTCCCTGCGCCAAAAATCAGGATCGGGATAGCGAGCGGGAGCATGAGCAGGCCCGTCAGCGCCGATGCCCCGCGCAGGCCGCTGGTCAGGCTGGCAATCATGACGCCCAATGCAGCGAGACCGGGGGTGCCGAGCAGAAGGCCGATTTCGACCGTCAGCAGCGTCGGGCCATCGAGGCGGAGGAGTGCGGCGGCGGGGATCGCGGCAAGCATCAGCGCCGGGCCGAAGCCGAGCCAGTGCGCGGCGATCTTGGCAATGGCGATGATTTCGTCGGCAATGCCGCGCACGGCGAGCTGATCAAGGACGCCGCTTTCGACATCGGGCGCGATCAGGCGATCGACCGGGAGCAGCGCGGCGAGGAGTGCGGCGACCCACAAGACGCCACCGCCGGTTTTGGCGAGCAAGGGCCCATCGGGGCCGACCGCAAACGGATAAAGCGTTGCCACGAGCAGGAAAAACGCGACGGGCAAGGCAATCCCGCCGCTGCGGAAGGCGCGCGCCAGATCGCGCCAGATCAAAGTCCATATCATCCGCCCAAAGTCCCGAGCGCCAGTGTTTGTGCGCCATCGACAGCGATCGGCTGGTGCGAGGCAATGACGACAATGCCGCCCTGCATCCGGTGGACCGCAATCAGCCCTTCGAGCATCGCAATCGATTCGATGTCGAGGCCATTGGCGGGCTCGTCAAGCAGCCAGATTTCCGCTCGTGCCGCAAGCGTCCGCGCGAGCGTGGCGCGGCGGCGCTGGCCGGTCGAGAGCATGCGGACGGGGACGCGGGCGAGATGGTCGAGACCGACCGAGCCGAGCGCCGACATCGCGCTCGACTTGTCTATCTGCGTCCAGAAATCGAGGGCGTGATGCAGCGAAAGCGTGGGATCGAGCGCCATATGCTCGTCGGCGAGCGCAATCGCTCCTTCGCACTTTACCGCACCCTGTTCGGCCTTCAGCAATCCGGCAGCGAGGCGCAGCAGACTTGATTTACCCGCGCCATTCGGGCCCGACACGATCAGCGCATCGCCCGCCGCCAGCGCGAACGACACATCACCGAACAGAAACCGCCGCCCGCGCACGCAGGTGACATTTTCAAACGTCAGTGATTGACCATTCCCCGTCATCGCTGCGACATAGGCGAGGCGATGCAGAGAGGCAAAAGATGATCGAGCAACTGGACGAAAACGAACGCGCGGCTGCGCTCGATGCGCTCGGCGAATGGGATTATGACGAGGCGCGTGACGCCATCACGCGGCAGTTCATGTTTGCCGATTTCGTCGAAGCGTTCGGTTTCATGACGCGCGTTGCGATTTTGGCGGAAAAAGCCGATCATCATCCCGAATGGTCGAATGTTTATAACTGGGTCGAGGTGCTGCTGACGACGCATGATGCGGGCGGATTGTCGACGCGCGATGTGGCGCTGGCCAAAGCAATCGATGCGCTGGTGGATTGATTAATCCGCAGTCCTGAGCCTGTCGAAGGACGGTCGGCGCGGACC
>JAYUQI010000088.1:0-33513 GCA_043756805.1 Sphingomonas sp. | reverse complement strand
TCGCGTGAGGCATTTTGATCACGCGAAGAACGCGAAGGCCGCGAAGAAGAAGGGCTACGGTTTCATATGCCTTGCGCTCGCCAGATGATGCGCGTGGGTGATCGCCACGGCGAGCGCATCCGCTGCGTCCGCACCCACAATCTTCACGCCGGGAAGGAGCCGCGCGACCATCGCGTGGACTTGTGCTTTTTCCGCAGCACCCGTGCCGACGACGGCTTTCTTCACCAGCCGCGCCGCATATTCGCCCACCACGATCCCGCGTCGCGCCGCCGCGAGCAGGATGACGCCGCGCGCATGGGCGAGCTTCAGCGTCGATTGGGCGTTGGTGTTGACGAACACTTCCTCGACCGCTGCGCCTTCGGGATTATGTTCGAGGAGCAGGTCTGCGAGCAACGTGTCGAGAACATACAACCGCTCGGCCAGCGGCATTTTGGGGTCGGTCTTGATCTGGCCATTGGCGATGTGGCTGAGGCGGTTGCCTTGGGCCGCGATGATGCCCCATCCGGTCGTGCCGAGGCCGGGATCGAGGCCCAGGATGATCAGCCGAGTTTCTCCATCACTTCGTCAGGCACGTCATAATTGCCCCAGACCGTCTGGACATCGTCATCATCGTCGAGCGCATCGAGCAGCTTCATCAGGGTGCCTGCGTCCTTTTCGTCGACGCTGACCATAACCTGCGGTCGCCACGCCAGCTTGACGCCTTCGGGTTCGCCGAGCGTGGCTTCGAGACCCTTGGCAACTTCATGAAGATCGCCAAGCGCGGTCCAGATTTCGTGGCCTTCTTCGGAGGAGGACACATCTTCTGCGCCTGCCTCAAGCGCGGCATCAAACACTTTATCAGCGTCGCCCGCCTTGGCGGGATAAGTAATCTGACCCAGCCGGTCGAACGCATGGCTGACCGCCCCCGGCGCGCCGATGTTGCCGCCGTTTTTCGACACGGCGGTTTTGACGTTGGTCGCAGTGCGGTTGCGGTTGTCGGTCAGGGTTTCGATGATCAGGCTGACGCCGCCGGGGCCGAAGCCTTCATAACGGATTTCCTCATAATTCGCGCCGTCGCCCTTTGACGCGTTGTTGATTGCGCGTTCGATATTGTCCTTGGGCATGCCGCCGGCGCGGGCGGTGATGACCGCCGAACGGAGGCGCGCATTCATTGCCGGATCGGGGAGGCCGGATTTTGCCGCCACCGTGATTTCACGGCTCAGCTTGGAGAAAGCCGCCGCGCGCTTTTTATCCTGCGCCCCCTTGCGGTGCATGATGTTCTTGAATTTGGAATGACCTGCCATGTTTCTAAAACTTTACCGCCGTGCCCGATGCGGTGACCATCAGCATGGATCCGCCCTGGCCCAGCACTTCATAGTCGAGATCAACGCCGATCACCGCATCAGCGCCGAGCGCGCGTGCTTCGGCAGCGGCCTCATCAAGCGCAGTCTTGCGGGCATCGCGCAGCGTCGATTCATAGGCACCCGATCGCCCGCCAACGATGTCGCGGACGCTGGCGAACAAATCCTTGAAAATGTTGGCACCGACGATGACTTCGCCGGTAACGATGCCGAGATATTCGCGGACCGGGCGGCCCTCGATGCTGGTCGTTGTGGTCAGGATCATGTCATATTCTCCTTTTGATCAAGCGAGGCCCAGCGCGGTCTTGTACATGTCGAGCAGCGTTTCGGCTTCGTCGCGGTCGTTCTTGTCCATTTTGCGCAGGCGGACAATCTGGCGCATGATTTTGGGATCATAGCCGACCGCTTTGGCTTCGCCGTAAACATCCTTGATATCGTCGGTAATGCCTTTTTTTTCCTCTTCGAGCCGTTCGATCCGTTCGATCAAAAGGCGCAGTTGGTCGGCTTGGATGATGTCGCTCATGGGAATCCTGAAAAAGTTGAGCGCGCGGCCTAATCCCCCGACGCATTCTTCGCAACGCTTTCCGCCATGCGCGTCAATTGTTCGGAGGTCGCGTCGGGCTGGCCCTGCTTCCACGTCGCATAGGGCATGCCGTAAATCGCCTCGCGCGCTTCGTCTTTTGACAGGTCCCCTGCGTCGGCGACCCAGTCGCTCAGGCAGTTGCGGCAGAACCCGGCGAGGCCCATCAAATCGATATTCGCCGCATCCTGCCGATGCCGGAGATGCGCAACGAGGCGGCGGAAGGCGGCTGCCGCTACGGCATCTGAAATCATATGCATATAAATACCCTCGCTTGAAGTGTCGTATTTAGGCTCTATTCGGGGGAACGACCAGTCCGGGAGAGAGACACTTGGTTCAAACACTGCCCCCTCGTGCCCGAAAGGTTCGCATTCTCGCGACGCTTGGTCCCGCCAGCAAGACGCCCGAGATGATCGAAAAGCTGATGCGCGCCGGTGCCGATGCGTTTCGCGTCAATATGAGCCACGGGACGCAGGACGATCACAAGGCGACGATTGCGGCGATCCGCGGGCTGGAGAAAGCACTCGGGCGGCCGACGACGATATTGGCGGATTTACAGGGGCCAAAGCTGCGCGTCGGCACCTTTGCCGAGGGCAAGGTCGAGCTGAAGACCGGCGCGCGATTCCGGCTCGACCGCGATCCGACAGCGGGAGACGCAACGCGTGTCTGCTTGCCGCACCGCGAGATTTTTGCCGCGCTTGAAGTTGGCGCGCGCTTGTTGCTTGATGACGGCAAGCTGGTGCTGCGGGTGACCGATATGGCGGATGATCATGTCATGACCCGCGTCGAGGTTGGCGGGATGCTGTCCGACCGCAAGGGGCTGAATGTGCCCGATGTCGTGGTGCCGATGGCGGCATTGACCGAGAAGGACCGCAGCGATCTGGCCTTCGCGCTCGACCAAGGCGTCGATTGGGTGGCGCTGTCGTTCGTCCAGCGGCCCGAGGATCTGGCCGAGGCGCGCAAGCTGATTCAAGGGCGCGCTGCGTTGCTCGCCAAGATCGAGAAGCCGGCAGCGCTCGACCGGCTCGACGACATTATCGAGATGGCCGACGCGGTGATGGTTGCGCGTGGTGATCTGGGCGTCGAGCTGCCGCCCGAAGCCGTACCGCCCGCGCAGAAGCGCATTGTCGAGACCGCGCGCCGCTATGGGCGTCCCGTGGTTGTGGCCACGCAGATGCTCGAATCGATGATTACGGCGCCCACGCCGACGCGTGCCGAAGTGTCCGACGTTGCAACCGCTATGTATGACGGGGCGGATGCCGTCATGCTGTCGGCAGAAAGCGCAGCGGGCGCATGGCCGGTTGAATCGGTGAGCATGATGGACCGCATCGCGCTGACGGTGGAAGCTGACCCCGGCTATGCCGCGCGGTTGCACTTTACCGAAACCAAAGCCGACCCGACGACAGCCGATGCGCTCGCCGGGGCGGCGCGTGAAATTGCGATCACGGTCGATGCGAAAGCGATCATCTGCTTTACGTCGTCAGGCTCTACCGCGCGGCGCATTTCGCGCGAGCGGCCTTCGGTGCCCTTGCTGGTGCTGACGCCGAAGCTCGAGACGGCGCGGCGTTCCGGGCTGCTGTGGGGCGTTCACGCGGTCGCAACGCGCGATGTGGATAGTTTCGAGGATATGGTGGCAAAGTCGAAACGGATGGTATTGCGGCACAAGCTGGCCGTGGGCGGCGACCGGGTGATTGTGATGGCGGGTGTGCCGTTCGGGACGCCGGGATCGACCAATGTGCTCCACGTCGTCCGCCTAACGGGCGATGAGCTTAAGGGGCACCGGGGGTAGGGCGGATTGGACCGATCATGAAAATTGGCTTCCCGTAACGAGTTACAAGGGTCGTTTGACCGCGCTCTGCCGTCGCCACAAGCTCGTAGAAATGCTTTCGTGCTTCGGTAATTGTGACTTTCATCGTCAAAACTCCATCGGTGAACCGACGATATAATGTCAGCTATTGAATTCTATGCAAACGCCTCGTCCTTCCCGCGAAGGCGGGAATCCAACGCCCAATGTGGTCGTGTCGGCGTTGGACCCCCGCCTTCGCGGGGGTGACGCAGTTCTTTAGATTTTTACAGGCTTGCCCATTCCCGGTCACAGTAGTGCAAGTCGTTCGAGCGTCGTCCGCAACGTCTCGGCATCCTTGAAATGGTGGCCGATGAAGCCGTTTGCGTCGCCGGCCTCGACATTTTCCAGCCGGTCATCAACGAACAGGCCTTCGTCGGGCGCGAGGCCGAAGCGGCGCAGGGCGAGCGCGTAGATTGCCGGGTCGGGCTTCACCAGTTTTTCTTCGCCGGAGACGACGATGTCAGTGAAAAAGTCGAACACAGGTGCGGTTGGGCGGAAGCCGTGCCAGAATTCCGCGCCGAAATTTGTGATGCCGAAGATCGGGACGTCGCGCGCGGCGAGGTCATTTACGATTTCAGCCATGCCGGGAACGGGCGCGTGGATGGTTTCGTTAAACCGCGCACAATAAGCATCAATCAGATGGGCGTGATCGGGAAATTCGGCTTTCAGTTCCGCAGTCATGTCGGCAAGCGGTCGACCGGCATCGTGCTGAAAATGCCATTCTTCGGTAATGACGTTCTTCAAGAACCAGTCGAGTTCCTGTGGATCTTCGATCAGTTTTTCAAAAAGAATGCGGAGCGACCAGAAAAACAGGACATTGCCGACGTCAAAAACGACGGCACGTATTGGTAAGGTAGAGTTTACACGGGCAAAGCCCGTGTTGTCGTCGGTCGCCGGCAAGCGACGCCGTCCGGGCTGATCTTCGTCGTGACTAGCTTCGCTAGTCATCGCGACGATTCAGCCTTGCCGCGCTTTGAACCGGCGATTCGTCTTGTTGATCACATAGGTGCGCCCGCGACGGCGAATCACGCGGTTGTCGCGGTGGCGATCTTTGAGGGACTTCAACGAGTTGCGAATCTTCATGGCGGCGGTCTTTATCTAGGAGAATTGCGAGCGCCGCGCCTAGGCAAGCGGGCTGGCGAAGTCAAGACGAATGCGGCACTAAGGCGTCTATCGCGAGTTATACACGCAACGATCTGTCAGGAGTAGGACCATGATGACGCGCATTTTGCTTATATCGACTGCCCTCGCGCTGGGCGGGTGCGCCGCGACGATCCCCCCGGTGCAAGTCACGCGCTTTCATCTCGGCAGCGAGATTGTCCGTGCGCCAGTGGCCCTGGTCAGCGTCGGCAGCAGTCTGGAGCGGGCAGCCTATGACGCGGCTGTTGCGCGCGAACTGGCGCGGCTCGGCTTTGCGGCGGGAACGACCGAAGCCCGCTATACCTTTTCAACCGAAGTCACACGCGATGCCCGCGAAGCGGCGCCGAAGCGGTCGCCGATCAGCATCGGGGTTGGCGGCGGGACGGGCGGCTATGGTGGTGGCGTCGGTGCAGGCGTTAGCTTTGGCCTTGGTGGCAACAAAAGCCGTGAAATTATTGTCACGCGCCTGTCGGTCCAGTTGCGCGAACGCGGCGGCAAGGGCGTGATCTGGGAAGGGCGCGCCGAAACCGAAGCGCCGTCAAACGCGCCCGCGTCGCAACCGGGACTGGCCGCCGATAAATTGGCCGCCGCGCTCTTCAAGGACTTCCCCGGCGAGTCAGGCCGCACTATCACCGTGCCATGAGCATCAGTATCCACAGCGATTTCGACGGCGGCAATATCGAAGTAACGAGCATCGACGGGGCACGGGCGAACCTGTCCATCCGCCGCGACAAGGACTCCGATTTCTACCAATGGTTTTATTTCCGCGTCGATGGCGCGGCGGGGCAGACGCTCGAATTGCGGATCACCAATACGGCGGGGTCGGCCTATCCACTTGGCTGGCCCGATTATCGCGCCTGTGTGAGTGCGGACAACAGCGACTGGGTGCGCACCGAGACCAGCTATGCCAATGGTGTGCTGACGATCCGTCACACACCCGACAGCGACAGCATCTGGTTCGCTTATTTCGCGCCTTATCCAATGGACCGGCATGCCGCGCTGGTCGACCGGATTGCGGCGATCCCGCATGTCGGTCACCGTGTGCTGGGCGAAACACTTGATGGTCGCGCGCTCGATCTGCTGACCATCGGCAATGGACCGCTCCAGATCTGGCTCTATGCGCGTCAGCACCCCGGCGAGACGATGGCGCAATGGTGGATGGAAGGCGCGCTTGATCTGCTCGTGTCGAACGATGCGGTGGCGGCGCAACTGCGCGAGGCCGCGACTTTCTATGTCGTGCCCAACATGAATCCTGATGGCAGCGCGCGCGGGCATTTGCGGACCAACAGCGTTGGCGTGAACCTGAACCGCGAATGGGCCGCGCCCACGGTGACGCGTAGCCCCGAAGTCTATCATGTCCGCGCCGCGATGGACGAAACCGGCGTCGATTTCTCGATGGACATCCACGGCGACGAGGCCATTCCCTATGCGTTCATGGCGGGATTTCACGGCATCCCGTCATGGACCCAGCGGCAGGGCGATCTGTATGACATGTTCCTGTTGCGGCTTGCGGCACAAACCCCCGATTTCCAGACGCAGTTCGGCTATCCCAAAGCGGGCGACGGCAAAGCCAATCTGACGATGTCGACCAATCAGCTTGCCGAGCGCTTTGGCGCGGTCTCGATGACGCTTGAAATGCCGTTCAAGGACAGTGCCGATGCGCCCGATGCAGACCGCGGCTGGTCGCCTGAACGGTCGCGGCAGCTGGCGCGTGATTGCCTGGGCGTGCTGGCCGGGATGATCGATGAAATTTAGACAAGGAAGATTTATGTTGCGCGCCGCCTTCATTGCCCTGCCGTTGCTTTTTGCCCAGCCCGCTTTTGCTGCCGAGCCGGCACCCGTTGCCGATCTCGTCGCGAAGGTGGACATCCCCTATAAAGCGTTCACGCTCGCTAACGGCTTGCGCGTGCTGGTCCATACCGACCGCAAGGCACCGGTGGTTGCGGTTTCGGTCTGGTATCATGTCGGGTCGAAGGACGAGCCCAAGGGCAAGACCGGTTTTGCCCATCTGTTCGAGCATCTGATGTTCAATGGCTCCGAAAACTCGCCGGGCGATTTCTTCGAGCCGCTCCAGCAGATCGGCGCGACCGATTATAATGGGACGACATGGTTTGACCGGACCAATTATTTCCAGACGGTGCCGACCGGGGCGCTGGACCGGGTGCTCTGGCTCGAAAGCGACCGCATGGGCCATCTCCTTGGCGCGGTGACGCAGGAAAAGCTCGATAACCAGCGCGGTGTTGTCCAGAATGAAAAACGCCAGAGCGACAATGAACCGTTCGGCACCGTTGACTATGTGGTTTACAACACGCTGCTTCCTGAAGGGCACCCTTATCGCCACAGCACGATCGGATCGATGGCCGACCTGAACGGCGCGAGCCTACAGGATGTCAAAAACTGGTTCCGCGCCAAATATGGCCCTGACAATGCAGTGCTGGTGCTGGCGGGCGATGTTGATGTCAGAACCGCAAAACGCATGGTAACGAAGTGGTTCGGCAAAATCCCGCGCGGCCCTGCCGTGACGCGCGCCGATGCGCCGATCCCGACGCTGCCGGTGCCGGTCAGCAAAGTGCTGAGGGACAAAGTGCCCTATACGCGGATCGCGCGATACTGGGCCGTCGAAGGCGTGAACGGCGCAGACACGACGGCGCTCTACGCTGCGGCAGCTGTGCTTGGCGGACTTTCGTCGAGCCGGTTGGACAATGCATTGGTGCGCGGCGACAAGACCGTCGTGAACGTCAGCGCGAGCGTCGGCTCGTTTGAAAAGCTCGGGTTGCTGTCGGTCGTCGCCGATGTGAAACCGGGTCAGGACGCCGTCGCGGTTGGCAAGCGGCTCGATGCGCTGATCGCCGATTTCCTGAAAACAGGTCCGACCGCCGACGAAGTCCGCCGTGTCGCGACAAAGGCCGTGTCGGGAACCATCGGCGGCTATGAATCCGTCGGCGGTTTTGGCGGCAAGGCCGTCGCGCTGGCCGAAGGGCTGGTCTATTCAGGTGACCCGTCAAAATACAAGAAAGAGCTGACCGAACTTGCCGCACTCACGCCGGAGCGGGTCATGTCGGCTGCACGCAAATGGATGGGGCGGCCGGTTTTCAACCTGACCGTCGAACCGGGCGAGCGCGATACGTCACCCGAAATGCTGGCGATTACCGGGGATACGGCGTCACCGCCACCGCCGCCGCCAGTCGCCGCCGCGCCGGCATCCAAATCGCCGCCGCGTCCCGCGCCGCCGGTCGGCACGCTCAGCGAACTCGACTTTCCCGCGATAGAGCGCACGACGCTGTCCAACGGTATTCCGGTGTTCTTTGCGCAGCGCACATCGATCCCCGTGGTGCGGCTGTCGGTGAATTTCGACGCTGGATATTCGAGCGACCCGAAGGGCGCGCTGGGCACACAGGCGCTGATGCTGGCCGCGCTTGATGAAGGCACAAGCACGCGCAATTCGATCCAGATTGCCGAGGAAACCGAGCGTCTCGGCGCGAGCATCTCGACCGGCGCGAGCATCGACCGGACGAGCATCGGCCTGTATTCGCTGACACCCAATCTCGGGGCGTCACTGGGGCTGGTTTCGGACATCATCCGCAATCCGGCATTCGACCGCCAAGAAGTCGAGCGCGTGCGCGGGCAGCAGCTGGCGCGGATCAAGGCGGGGCTGAGTTCGCCCGACGGCATCGCAAGCTATGTTCTGCCCACACTGATCTATGGCCGCGCGCATCCTTATGGCAATCCGGGATCAGGCGCGGGCGAAGCGGCGTCGGTGGCGAAGGTCAGCCGTGATGCCCTCGTGCAGTTTCACAAGGACTGGCTCCGCCCTGACAACGCCCAGATTTTCGTGATCGGCGATACCACGCTGGCGGCGCTGAAGCCGCAGCTGGAAGCTGCATTCGGGAATTGGGCGGCACCGTCGTCGCCCAAGCCGGTCAAGGCGTTTACAGCCGCGATTCCTGCACCCGCGAACAAGATTTATATGATCGACCGGCCGGGTTCTGGCCAGTCAGTCATTCTCGCGGGCACGGTGCTCGACCAGACCGGTAAGGACGATCTTGTCATCCTGCGCCAGGCCAATGACGTGATGGGCGGCAGTTTCCTGTCGCGGATGAACAGCGATCTGCGCGAGACCAAGGGCTGGTCGTACGGCATGTATTCGGCCGTCAACGGCAACGAAAACCGCACGTCGTTCATTATCAATGCCCCCGTGCAGGCCGACCGGACAGGCGATTCGGTTGTCGCGATATTGGCGCAGATGCGCGGTTTTCTTGGGTCAAAGGGGACGACGGCGGTCGAGCTCGAGCGCACGGCGAACGGATCGGTCCGCGAACTGCCCGGGCAATTCGAAACGTCCGATTCAGTGCTGGGCGCGATGCAGCGGATCATCTGGCTTAACCGGCCCGATGATTATTATGCCAAACTGCCCGCGCGTTATCGCAGCATGACGGCGGCTGAGCTTGATGCGGCTGCGCGGGCGACGCTTGACCCGGCAAAATTGACCTGGATCATTGTCGGCGATGCCGCGACGGTAAAACCACAGCTTGCAAAAACCGGGCTGGCCGTTGAAATGATGCCAGCCCCCAAGGGTGAATGATCAACAGGAGAAGATGAATGTCGAACGTCGCAGGCGCATGGAATTGTGTGGTCAAGTCGCCTTTGGGTGAGCAGCAATCGGTGATGACCGTCAACGACAATGGCGATGGCACATGGTCGGGCACCAATGCCGGCGCCATGGGATCGCTGACATGCGACAACGGCAAGATCGATGGCAACACGCTGACATGGACGATGGACATGAAAGTCCCCATGCCGATGGTGCTCGAGTGCGACGCAACCATCGATGGCGATACGCTGACCGGTGGTGTCAAGGCCGGCATGTTCGGCACAAGTCCGATGACAGGCACGCGGGCCTAACGGCAAGAAATCCTCTCTCTCAGGGGGAGAGGGTAATTCTCGTTACATGCCCCATTTTGCGGCCCGGACTGGGCGCGCCTTTGCCATACAGGTGCAAGTGCGCGCCGGGTTCGGCCGCGAAATCGGGCCAGCGGTTTGCGTCGTCGCCGATCAGATTCTGCATCGCGACGCGCGGGGCGACCAGATTGGTCACGCCCAACGGCAAACCGCACACCGCGCGGATGTGGTTTTCAAACTGTGAGGTGATCGCGCCTTCGGTTGTCCAGTGCCCGCTGTTGTGCACGCGCGGGGCCATTTCGTTAAAGACGGGGCCGTCGGCGCTGGCGAAAAATTCGATGGCAAGGACGCCGACATAGTCAAGCGCGTCGGTGATCCTGACGGCGAGCGCTTTGGCTTCATCGACTTGAGCGAGAATCTCTGGATGCGGCGGGACCGTCGAGGTCGCGAGAATGCCATTCATGTGGACATTTTCGGGGGCGTCCCACGTCACGCTGGTGCCATCCTGACCGTGCGCGACGAGGATCGAGAATTCATGGTCGAAGGCGACCATCGCTTCGAGGATCGCTGGGTTGCCGCCAATCATATCCCAGGCGTTATCGGCGTCGGCAGGCGATGACAGGCGCGCCTGTCCCTTGCCGTCATAGCCGAAGCGCGTCGTCTTGAGGATCGACGGCGTGCCGATCCGCGCAATGGCCGTATCAAGGTCGTCGCGCGTATCGACACGCGCCCATGGTGCCGTCCGTCCGCCGTGCAACGCGGCAAATTCCTTTTCGGCAATCCGGTCCTGCGCAATGCGCAGCGCGTTGAGCGGTGGAAACAGGCTGATACGCGATGCTATTTCCTCAAGCGGCCCGGCATCGATATTCTCGAACTCATAGGTCGCAACATCGACTGCGCTGGCAAACCCCGCGAGTGCCGCGCGATCACCATAATCCGCTTGCGTGAACGCCGCGCAAACCTGCCGCGCACAACAATCGGGGTCAGGGTCGAGGATGTGGACCCGGTATCCCAACGGGGCGGCGGCAAGCGCCAGCATCCGGCCTAATTGGCCGCCGCCGATAATGCCGATTGTCGAACCCGGAGCCAGTGTCTTCATCCCGGATCGGAGGCCACGCCGTCGGTCTGCGCCGCACGCCACGCGGCGAGCCTTATGGCCAATGCCGCGTCCGACAAGGCAAGGATCGACGCCGCCAGCAGCGCTGCATTGATTGCGCCCGCCTTACCGATCGCGAGTGTCCCTACGGGCACGCCACCGGGCATCTGGACGATCGACAGCAAGCTGTCCATGCCGCTCAGCGCTTTTGATTCAACCGGCACGCCGAGCACCGGCAGGCTGGTCATTGCTGCCGTCATCCCGGGCAGATGCGCCGCGCCGCCTGCGCCTGCGATGATCACACGAACCCCGCGTGACGCTGCATGCTTGGCATAATCGTAGAGCCGGTCCGGCGTCCGGTGCGCCGAGACAATTTTGCTTTCGTGCGGCACGGCGAGGACGTCGAGAATGTCAGCGGTATGCCGCATCGTTTCCCAGTCCGACTGGCTGCCCATGATGATGCCGATCACGCTCCACCCCCTCGTCAGTGAAGCCTTAGCGTCCTATCGGCCATTACCACGATTGGCAACGCCGACGAGTAACCCGCGCTCGGCGCGTTCGCGCAGCGCGGCGTGATAGGATTTCAGGAAGCCGTCGATGTCGGCGACATCGCTGGTCCAGCCGATTTTGTTGATAATGGCCTGCGCGACCCGCTGGCGTGCGGCCGCATCGTTCAGGCGCAGGACGTCGCCGAGTTTTTCATATTCATGTTGGCCATAGACGCCGAGCTGCTCCGCGCTGAAACTGAAGCTGCTGGTGGCAGTCGACAGTGTGGCGTCACGCTTGCTTTCGCGCCGCTGCCCCATAAGGAGCCCGCTTTCGAGGCTGGCGCGCAGTTGTGTGTAGTAAGCGCTCAGGAACCCGTAGATGTCGGTCACGTCGCTGCTCCAGCCGATCCGGTCGATGATTGCCTGCGCCACGGTTTGCTGCGCGGTGGCGTCGCTGCGGCGGATGACGCCGTCGAGCGTATCGAGCTCGTAAACGCCATAGGCGCTCAATTGTGCAGCGGTAAACGTAAACGCCGATGTCCGCGCAAGCGATAAATCCTCGACGAGTTTCCTGGGCCTTGTTTGGATCACCCAGGTGCCGGCAAGCAGATCGCCAACGCGCAGCCGGTCGGCGTTGAAATAGGGGAAAAGCAGGAAAATACCGGTCCAGCCAAGCCCGAACAGCGTCGTGTAACCATCAACTGTGCCGCCCGTGCCGCCCCCGACCAGCAAGCTCAGTGGCAGGAAAACCTCGATCTCGCGCATCAGGTTGCGCGCGATCACCGCATCCCCCGTCAGCCGCCCGCCATCGCGCGCGACAACGCGCAGACCCGTCCAGCGCTTGCCGAGGGTGGCGGCGCGCGGGCGCATTTCCATGATGATGAAATAGAAATTACGCAGGACGAAAAAGCCGAGCAGCCAGATGATGACAATGGGCTGGATCGCCGCTTGCCCGACGCCGATCACGCCGAACAGTGCAACCAGAGTCATGGCGACCAGCACGCCAATCAGCACCAGCGAATCGAGCATGAAGGCCGAGACGCGCTGGCCGATTTCGCCGAGGACAACGCCGAGGTCGACGCCTTCGGGTGTGACCAGCCGACGGCGCAGATCGCGCGATTTATAGGCCACGTGGCGCGAGCCTGAGCAGATAGAAATAGCTGAGCCAAAAGACCATCATCGTGCCGCCGATGGCAAAGCGCAGTGTTTCGGTATTGACCAGCTGGCGGGCAAACCCCTCCAGCAGACCCGCGACCGCAAGCATGATGACGACGCCGATCATCGTGGTCGCGCCCAGCTGCCCGGCGTCGCGCGCCGCCGACATGCGTGATTTGGCGCCGGGAAAGGCGATCGCGGTGCCGATCCGCATGCCTGCGGCGGCCGACAGGACGATGGCGTAAAGTTCGGTCGTGCCGTGGATCGAAAGCCACGCCGTCAGCTCGAGGCCCAACCCCTTGGCGACATAGACCTGCATCAGCGCCCCGATCATCGCGCCGTTGTAGATCACTAGCATCA
This sequence comes from Sphingomonas sp., assembly GCA_043756805.1. GTDB lineage: Bacteria > Pseudomonadota > Alphaproteobacteria > Sphingomonadales > Sphingomonadaceae > Sphingomonas_O. The sequence continues at coordinate 20,609 of JAYUQI010000088.1, read as the reverse complement.
TCGTCGGCACGCCGAACGCAAAGCCAAGCGCAAAGCAGAGCAGCGAGATTTGCGAATTATGTGTGAAAAGCTGGGCAGCAAAGGGGCCAAGGAAGTTGTTGCCGTCGGTCGAATAGATCACGGCTTTCAGCGCCTGTGCACTTGCTTCGGGTCCGCGGCCGTCGCCCATGTCGCCGGGCATCAGCGCGTTGAACCAAGTCGGGTCGCTCTGCACCAGAAAAAAGCCAGCCGCTGTTCCTGCGGCCAGCAGCGCAAAAGCAACGAGCGTTTCAATCCATATCGCGCGGATCGCGGCGGGCCAGTCAATCAGGAAAAATTGTGCAATCCGCGTCCCGATCCCGCGCTCGATGCCGTAAATATAGAGATAGGCGCGGAGCGACAGCCCTTCGAGATAGTCGATCATCCCGCGATCAAGCGACGTCGCGCGCGCAACCGACAGCGACGATAATGTGGCGCGATACAGCACGGGCAGCGCGAAGAGATCGTCGTCATCAAGTGCTTTGGGCGACTTGCGCTCGACACGGTCGAGGATCGATTCGAGGCGCGCCCAATCGTCCTCGCGATCGGCGCGGAAACTCGCGAGGCTCATAGTCGCCGCCCTACACTCGTCATTCCCGCGAAGGCGGGAATGCAACTCCTGCTGTCGAGTTGGGGCGTTGGATTCCCGCCTTCGCGGGAATGACGAAGGTTATCGGCGGAATCGCAAATCACAACAAATCCCGTTTCTTCAAATCGAGATAGGCGTTGACCAGATCAGTCCCGAGCCGCTCGTAAGGGGCTTCGACAACATGCACGCCCAGTCGCTGGAGCCGTGTGATGACGATTTTGCGTTCGCGCAGCAGGCTGGCGGCGACGACCGAACGGCTGACATCGGCGGGCGTGGCGGGCGCAGCGGCGGCCATGTCTTCGAGTTCGACATCGCGCATCAGGACAAACAGGATGAGATGTTTTTGCGCCAGTGTCTGAACCTGTCGCAGCATCAGTTCGGCACTCCTCGAATCGGCGAAATCAGTGAAGATCAGCAGCAGCGAGCGGCGCACGAGTTTTGCGCCCAGCGTGGTCAGGGCGAACGTGTAGTTGGTTTCGTCCGAAGAATAATCGATCTGCGCCGCCAGCCGCTGGAATACGCCGAATGATCCTGCGCCCGAGACCGAACCGCTGGCGACGCGCGGGCGCGAATCGAAACCGAACAGGCTGACTTTGTCGCCGAGTTTCAGCGCAACGAACGCAGCGGACAAAGCGGCGGAAACCGCACGGTCGACTTTGGGCAGGCCGCCCACCGGCTCGCTCATCAACCGCCCGCCATCGATGGCAAAGACAATGTCGTTATTGCGCTCGATGCGGTATTCCTTGGCCAGCAATTTCGAATGATGCGCGCTGCGTTTCCAGTCGATCGCGCGTCGGTCCATTCCTGTGCGATATTCGGCAAGTGCCTGAAACTCGGCGCCCGACCCGACATCGATCTGCACGGTCTCGCCGATGGGCATGTCGCGGCGAAACAGGCGCAGAGCTTCGGCGCGCGCAGGGCGAATGTCAGGGATGATACCCACCGAATAGTTGAGTGGCACCTGCTGTTGTCGCCAGACCAGACCAAATGGTCCCGCCCAGCGAACCCACAGCGTATCGAGGATCGAGGTCCCGCGGCGCACGGCCGTAAACCAATGCGGGAATTCTCTTTTTCCGTTTGGGCTGAGCTTGTCGAAGCCCTGTCCTTCTTCGACTTCGCCGTTCCCCAAGAAGGACAACCCTTCGACAGGCTCAGGGCGAACGGTATTTGCTGTCAGCCTTGCATCATGACCGATCCGCGTTTCGATGCGCCGGGCAGCATCGCCTGTTCGAACAATGATTCCCACATCCTGCCCGACATAGGCACCCGGCGGCGCAGTAAGCTGCGCGTTCATAGATCGTTTGGGGGCGGCCGCCATTGCATCGACAGCGGTCAGGGCGAGGATCAGGATCACTCCGATGAGCCCGGCGTACCAATATTGGGGCATGGCAACGGCAATGGCGAACGCCGGCACGGCCGCCGCCGCTGCCAAGATGCCCGCTCTGCCGCTGGGGTAGATCAACGCGGAACTTCGGTGGCGGCGACGAGGTTTTCGACGACCTGCTCGACGCGACGCCCGTCGATCTGGGCGGCGGGGGACAGGATGACACGGTGGCGCAGCACGGGCACCGCCAGCGCTTTCACATCGTCGGGGATGACATAATCGCGACCGTCGAGCGCAGCGTGGGCCCGCGCCGCGCTGGCGAGCATTGCAGCAGCACGGGGGGATGCGCCGCTCTCAAGCTCGCCACTGTCGCGCGTCGCGCGCACGAGATTGACGACATAGCGGACGACATCATCGACGAGGCGGACCGATGCGACGGTGGCGACGGCGGCTTCGAGCGTTTTGGCGTCAGCAACGCGGGTAATCCCCCATTCGGCGATCTTGGGCGCGCCGAATTGTGACCCGTGTTTGGTGACGATGGCCAGCTCGTCCTCAAGGCTCGGGTAGCTCAGGATGTGCTTGAACAGGAACCGGTCGAGCTGCGCTTCGGGCAACGGATAGACACCCTGCTGTTCGATCGGGTTCTGCGTTGCCACGACCATGAAGCGCGGCGACAGCTGATGCGTCGTGCCATCAAATGTCACAGACCGTTCCTGCATCGCTTCGAGCAATGCCGCCTGCGTCTTGGGCGGCGTCCGGTTGATTTCGTCGGCAAGGAGCAACTCGCAGAAGATCGGCCCCTTGGTCAGGGTGAAGGTCGAGGTCTGGAAATTGAACAGGTTCGCGCCGACAATGTCGCCGGGCATCAGATCGGGCGTGAACTGGATGCGGCCATAATCAAGGCCGAGCGAGGCCGCAAAACAGCGCGCGAGGAAGGTCTTGGCCGTCCCCGGCGGTCCTTCGAGCAGGACATGGCCATTGGCGAACAGCGCGACGAGCAGCAAATCGACGGTATCTGTCTGCCCGGTAATCGCCTTGCCCACTTCGGCGCGGATCGCGTTCCCGAGGTTTTTAATGTCATCAATGTTCACGCGTTAGATCCTTTTTCCACTGGAATAATGCGGCCGCTGCGCTCTGCATCGACGCCGCATCGGGCGCGGTGCGGGCGGCAGCGGCCAGATCGGTAAATCCGCCGGGTAGTTTGCCCAGCCATGCCTCGAGGGCATCGGGTGCCAATGCGCCAGCCCCCAGCGCTGCGCCCGCTGCGTCACGGACGACCGCGACATAGCGATCGCCCAGCCGGCCCTCCCGTCCAGCGCGCGCGATCAGTGTCGCGACATTATCGGCCAGCGCGCGCTTGCCAAAGGGAATGGCGCGTCCCTCGATAGCAGGCGGGCCGAAGCGTCCGAGCGCGTGGAGGCCGATCAAGACCGAAGCGGCAATGAGCGCGAGTGTGAACGCAAGAAACGGCGGCTCGAACATGAGTTGGAGGAGGTTGCGGCGATCGCTGAACCCAGCCAGCACAGTGTCGAACGCCACAGAGTCATTTTCGTCACTGCGCAAGGCATCGACAATCATCAGCGCGGCGCGCGCCCCCCCGGCGGCCTTTAACCCCTTGTTCGACAACAAGTCGGGATCGGCCAGCACATAGGTATCGCCCACATTGTCATCATCATCGAAGCGGCCGAGGATCGTCCGGCCGCCGCCATCGACAAGAACCGGTGTGATCCCTTTGGTCAGATACCGGACATAAGCGGACTGCGCGACACTGATGCCGTTCATTTCGTCATCGGCGACGCCCCTGATCCGGCCATCGCCAGTGCGGTTGCCATCAGCGAGTTTTACCGGCGCGATAATGCCCATGATGTCGTCCATGGATCCTGGATCGTTCATGCCGGGCGTCTGCACAAACCCGCGTTTGCCCGGCAGGGGTAATGTCATCCATTTCGGGAGCACATACAGCGTCTTGCTGTCTTCAACCTGCCGTCGTGTGCTGACCATTTCGTGCAGCAGCTTCGGATCGACATTGGTGCCGAGCGTGACCATCACAAAGCCGTTGCGAAACCATGTGTCTTTATCACTGCCGACGTCGACAGGGCGCTTGGTCAGCTCGGCAAGCTGTTTCAGGCCCGAGAACCCAACCGCTGATCGCGACAACACATGCGTGCCGCCGTCGCTCGCGCGGTCCCATTTGGGGGCATAGGCCATCAGGAACAGGAAGCCGGCAAAGGCAAGCAGCCCGGCCACAATCACCCAGATGATCGTCTTCGCGCTGAACGGATTACTCTCGGCGCGCTCAGCCACGCCACGACCCCGCCAGCGCGAATTCGCCGTAAGCCGCGCGGCACTCGGTCCACGCGTCGGCGCTGACCGAGGCACTGCCGAACGCGCTCACTTCGACGACGCGGGCAATGGCGGCAAACGCTTTGCGCGCGCCGCCGGGGATGGCGTCTGCGACCGATATGTCGCGCGCTGTGACTGACGGCTTCAGGAATTCGGGCCGCCGCCGGGCAATGTCTTCGATACTGCGCCGCAGGAGCAATCGCGCGGCTTCGGCATAGCGCCCTGCTGTTGCCAGTGCTTCGGCTTCGGTGAGGAGGGCGCGAGCCGCTGTCTCATCGGGTGCCCACTCGGCTTCTTCCTCGGCACCGGGCGTGCGCTGCCACGGCCAGCGAAATGCCATGCCGCGCGATTCATTGACGATGAACCAGGCAACAAGTCCGACAACCAGCGCGACGGCACCCCAGAAAATATAGGGAAACGCTGGCAGCAACCATTTGAAAAACGCGCCGGTCGGCTTGATCCAGGCGGGGATTTCGGGTGGCAAGAAAGCCGGCAATTCAAATTGCGTCGATTTGTCCGCAACCAGCCGCGCATGGGCTTTTGCAAATGCCGGATCGCGCGCGATGTCGGTCATGGCTGTTATGCGCGCGGTCACTCTACCCCCGGTTACTCTCGACGCGCATCTTTGACCGTGACGAAACGCTTCCGCAAGTGCCATTCAGAGGCAAACACCCGGCGTTAACCGACATAGATTGCCAGAATATGGCGGGAATGCTAGCGAACGATCATGGCCGATATGATGGTAGAGGATGTGGCCCAGACGTCACCCGTCGCGCCCGCGCCGCGCTCGGTCGTTTCGCGTTTGAAATCAATCACTATTGACCAGTGGGTGCTTCTTGCGGGGCTGGTTGCGCTGACCGCGCCGACACTTGGTTATATTGTCGATGCCAGCTGGTCGACTGAGTCGGGCGGGCATGGTCCGATCGTTTTGGTGACCGGTGCGTGGCTGATCTGGCGGCTGTGGCCCGAGGTGCAGCAAATCGCGGAGCCCGTGCCGCTCAGGCGTGTGCTCGTGCTGTTCATTCCGCTGCTGATTCTGGCGACCATCGCAAAGATTACGCAGATCATCGAGATCGAGGGCTATCTGGTCTACGGTGTGATCATGTCGGTCCTTTACGGGCTGATCGGCATGAAAGCGATGCGGCTGCTGTGGTTTCCGCTGCTCTACATGGCGTTCATCGTGCCGCCACCCGATACGCTGGTCGCGGCGGTCACCAATCCGCTGAAGACCTATATTTCGCAATATTCGGTGCTGCTGCTCTATAAACTCGGCTATCCGATCGGTGGCGCGGGCGTGACGATCCAGATCGGGCAATATCAGTTGCTGGTGGCTCAGGCCTGTTCGGGCTTGAACTCGCTGGTCTCGCTGTCGGCAATTTCCAGTTTCTACGTCTACCTTCAGCGCGGCGCGCGGGTGGGCTATTCGATTTTCCTGCTGGCAACGATCCTGCCGGTGGCGGTCTTTGCCAATTTCGTCCGCGTCATTATCCTGATCCTGCTGACCTATCATGTCAGCGAATCGGCGGCGCAGGGGTTCCTGCACAATTTTGCCGGGCTCACGATGTTTGTGACTGCGCTGCTGACGATTTTCGCGATCGATTCGGCGGTGTCGCGCCTCATCGACCGTAAACGCACGAAAGCACATATATGACCGACACATATATGACTGATGACATGACTCCCGGCGCCAGCGCGCTGTCGCGTCGCAATGTGCTCAGCGGCATTGCCTTGCTGGGTGCCGCTGGTGTGGCTTATGCCCGTCAACCGCAACCTGCGCCCACGAAACTGGGCAAGGGCGGGCTCGACGCCATCATTCCCAAGAACTTTGCGAACTGGAAGTTTGAAACGACCAGCGGTCTCGTTTTGCCGCCGCCCGATGCGACGGCGGACCGGCTGTATGATGAAGTGCTGACGCGTGTTTATACGCGGTCGGACGGCGAGATGGTGATGTTTCTCGTTGCTTACAGCAGCGTGCAGGACGGTCTGCTCCAGCTCCACCGGCCCGAAGTCTGTTATCCGGTCGGGGGGTATCAACTCAGCAAAACGATCATTCAGCCCGTGGTATTCGGCGATGGCGAAAAAGTGCCGGCGCGGATCTTTACCGCGAGCAGCGCGATGCGCGTCGAACAAGTGCTTTACTGGACTCGGCTAGGGTCGTCGTTGCCGACCAGCTGGGCGCAGCAGCGCTGGGCCGTCGTGGTGGAAAACCTGAATGGCCTGATCCCCGATGGCGTGCTGGTGCGCATGTCATGTGTCGAAAATGATACCGAAAAGGCCTACACCTTGTTGCGCGAGTTTGCGTCCGATCTTGCGGCGTCGGTGTCTCCAAAAGCGCGACAGCTGCTCTGGAAAGTTGCCTAGGGCCGCGCCAACGTGCCCGATCGATTGTCGGCTTCCAGTGCACCCGATTGCCCGACTGCCAGCTCGCCCGCGCCTTCATCGGCACGCATCCGGCCGAAATCCTGCGGTGGCAGCTTTGGCCCCTTGATCCGGTCATCGGGAACTGGCGCAGCAAACGGATTGCTGCCGTTTTCGAGCCCGTCGATGGTCGGCAGGATATCGGGCGATAATCCCGGCGTAAGTAGGGGGGGCGTGATCACCGGCTCAATCCCGGTATAGCCGCTGCGCAGTCCCCGGCCGGATGTCTCGCGGCCCTGCCAGCCATAAAAAATATGCGCGCCGACAGTGCGCAACTTGACGAGATCAGTCCGCCAGTAGGGAACGACCTGTCGGGTATGGTAATGCGTGGCAAGGCCGACGAGCGGTTCGACGCGGCCCGACAGAGCGGCAACCGCAACCAGTCGTGCCCGGGTATACAGGAACGGATCGGGCTTGCGTGCCAGCGCCCCGTCGCACGTGAAGGTAAACTGGCAACCGGTGCGTCGTTCGGATCCCTGATAGACCACGCCGCACACCGATGACGGGTAATTGGGATCACGGACACGGTTGAGCACAACTTGCGCCACCGCACGCTGGCCCTCTGCCGATTCGGAGGCTGCTTCATAATAAACGGCCTGCGTCAGGCAGTCGACGGCGCGTTGCAGGTCGGCCTGCCGTTCAAAAATGCGCGGCGCGATCAATGGCTTTGCCGCCATAATCGGCCCTCCATAATCGCGGCGCATGGCGTTCATCGCTTCGGCGTCGGCGGGCGCAATATTGGGTTGGAACGTCAACGGCGCAGGCTCCGCCGGATCGGGCGACAGGGGTAGCGTTACCGCTGGGCCGCGCTGATCCGGGCGATCCGGCGCAACATTCTGCATTGTTGCAAAAACGAGGATCGCTGCTGCGCCCACCGCGAGCAAAACCCAACGCACGACCGCACGCAATTTAGAGTTTGTTTCGGTTTCAATGGTTTCGGTCATATCGACCGGGGGATTCAGATCGGGAAGGGCCGGATGAAATACACCACAAACGCCCCCGTCGCGGCCAAAGCGGTGACCGCAATCAGGTGCATCGCCGTGCTGCCAAGCTCGACGCCTTCATTGCCGAAATAATTGGTTACCGCGCATCCCGCCGAGGCCACCAGATAATGCCATAGCTTATCTGTCGGCGCATCCTGCATCGAGCGCTGGAGGAACAATACGATCAGGCCCGCGAATATCGCGACAGTCAGCCAATCATAAATCGTGTGCAAGGGCGTGCTTTCGTTGCAATTTGTAAGCGTTATCCTGTATCGATGATCCATTCAAGCGACCACGAAAGGCATTAACGATGATAAATGGGGGAGGCGCAGTGCGCCGGTTCGGACTCGTAGCAACTATTGCCTTGGGCGTGGCGCTGGCGGGCTGTTCCAAAAAGCCGACCGATCAGGTGGTTGCGATCGTCAATGGCGAAGAAATCTCGCTGCCCGAACTGAATGCCGAGCTGGGCCAGGCGCAAGTGCCGGCCGGTGTCGACAAAAAGCTCGTGCAGCAGCAACTTCTGCAGCGGCTGGTCGACCGGCGTTTGCTGGCGCAGGCGGCGAAAGAAACCGGCCTCGACCGTGATCCCGCATTCATCGTCGAGCAGCGACGCGTCAATGAATCGCTGCTGGTTGAAAAACTGGCCAAGCGGACGAATGATTCGATTCCGGTGCCAACGGCCGCCGAAGTCGATAAATTCATGGCGAGCAACCCCAGCCTGTTTGCGGGCCGCCAGATTTATGGCGTCGATCAGATCGCGTTTGCGACGCCTGCCGACCCGACGCGCCTTGCGGCGCTTGAGCCCGCCAAGACGCAAGCCGAAGTGATTGCGGTTCTGCAAAAGCTCAACATTCCGTTCCAGCGCGCCAACCGCGCGGTTGATTCGGCATCGGTGCCGCCTGAACAGATGCAGAAAATCCTGTCGCTGCCCAAGGGCGAGCCGTTCGTTGTGCCGAGTAATGGTCAGGTGACGGTCAATGTGATCACGGGCAGCAAGCCCGAACCACTTCCGGCGGCCGATGCGCGCGCCGCCGCCGTGCGGGTGCTGCGCTCGCAGTCGCTGTCAAAGCTGGGCGAAGCGCGCCTGAAGGAAGCGCGGACGAAAGCGAAAATCGAATATCAGACGGGTTTTGCACCGCCCGCCAAGCCGGGTGCAGCAGCGGCACCGGCTGCTGCCAAATAATGCTCAATCGCGCTCGGTGCGGGTCCATCGGCGATCCGCACCGCGCGTGAGCTTGAGGTAAATCGGCAGTTTCCACGCGATGTAAAGTGGCACGCGGATCAGCATCGCAAAGGGCAAGGCAGCGCGCCCGACCTGTGCCCAGCCGCCGAGCACGCAGAAACCCGCGAATGCGATGATAGTGCCCAAAACCAGCGCAGGTATCAGCGTTGAGAATAAACCCAGCCCTATCGCAATCGCGAGCACACATACCGCCAAACCAAATGTCAGCGCGAGCGGCGGCACCATCAGATGCAGCCCCAGCCAGAACGCGCGCCAATCGAGCCGTGCGATCCCATGGCCGATCATGCGCGGCGCAATGCGTGACGCGGTCGCGATGAAGCCATGTTCCCAGCGCGTCCGCTGTGTCACGGCGGCGGTGCCCGATGCCGCCGGACTCGTGACGCGGGCGTCATCCCGATAGACAGGGGCATGACCACGGCGGACAAGCGCAAGGCCGATCGCCAGATCTTCGACGCTGTCGGCGGTCGCAAGCGGCGCATCGCGAAACTGGTCCCACGGGAATGCCATCCCCGTCCCGGTCAAAACGCAGGTGCCCGCAATGCGCATCAGCCCGCGCTGACGCACGACATTCTTGAGCGAGAAGGCGAAGTTTGAAATCCGCGTCATCGGCGGATCGTCAACGCGCGTTTGCAATTCGTTGCGCGCTTGGACGGCGCGACCCGCGCGTGCTGCATGGCGGGCCAGTCGGGACAGCGCATCACCATCGGGCACGCAATCCGCGTCGAGAATGATGACCACATCGGGGGGATCACGGCGCAAGGCTTCACGACCGAACGCCAGCGCATACCCCTTGCCGCGCGCCGTCGCGTCATGGCGTTCGACCGCCGTTGCGCCGGCCTCCCGCGCGCGCTTTGCAGTGGCATCGGTGCAGTTATCGGCAACGACCAGGATGTCGAAGCCGCTCGGTTTGATGGCAGCGACGGTTGCGGCGATGCCGCCCTCTTCGTTGTGCGCCGGGATGATGACTGTCGTTCGCGGCGTGGAGCCATCCAAAGCAGGGGCTTGCGGACGGCGCAGGCCAGCAAGCGTTTCGATTGTCAGGATGACCAGCGGAAACCCCGCCACGCCCGCCAGCAACGCGGCTACCGTGCCAAGCATCAGGCGGCACTCGCTTTGATCAGCGCGGCAAGCTGCGCACCATTGGCCATCGAATCGTGCATCGCCCGAACGCGCGCGCGGCCGACATCGCCCATCGCGGCCAGCTGCGCGACGGGGGTATCCAGTACGGCGCGGATCGACGCGGCCAGAGCGGCGACATCACCCGGCGGCGACAGCCAGCCAACCTGTGCATCGACCAGCTCGGGGATTCCCGCCACCCATGTCGTGAGGACCGGACGGCGCAGCGCAAGCGCTTCCATCAGGACGACCGGCAATCCTTCGGCAAAGCTCGGCAGGACGAAGGCGCGCGCGTCGATCAGATGCTGGCGCACGGCATTGCCGCTTGCCATCCCGGCGAAGGCTATGTTCGCGGATACACCGTGCGCCGCCGCTTGCGCTTCGAGCGCAGCGCGCAATGGCCCATCGCCCAGCACCACAACACGCAGATCGGGCCGCTCGCCCGCCACCACCGCGACCGCATCGACAAGGATATGCAGCCCCTTTTGCGGTCCCAGCCGCGCCACGCAGCACAAGGTTGCATTATCGGGCGGATCGGATGTCTCGGCGTCAAGGAAGCCGCTATCCACGCCGCAACGGACCATCTTGATTTTGGGCCAGTCGGCGGGCGCGGCCCAGCGCATCAGCTGGCTGCGGCCATAGCTGCTGATTCCGGCGACGAAGGCCGCATCGGCGATTTTGCCGCCAAGGTCGATGGCACCGGGCGCGTCGAACTCGTCGGGGCCGTGGACGGTAAAACTGTACGTCGGCCCGCCCCAAATATGGGCCAAGCGCGCCACGGCTGTCGGATTGGTCCCGAAATGCGCGTGGACGTGGCTGATGCCTTTGGTTCGCCAGTCACGCTTCAGCCATGCCGCCTCGGCAAGATAGGCAATCTGCCGCCACGCCCCGTTCGAGGACGCGCGCGCCATATGATACGCACAGCCCAGCGCGCGAAAAAACCCGACCGGATGCCGGATCGCTTCGATCATCAGCGACCAGAGAAGCGCGATGATCCCCTTATCAAGCACCGTGATCGTATCCGCACGCGCGATTTCGTCACGGTGATCGGGCAGATTTGCGGGTGCAGGGCGGATCGAATAGGGAATGACGCCGATGCCCGCCGCCTGCACACCGTCGATTTCGCGGCGGATAAAGCTGTGGCTTGGTGCCGGATAGCAATTGACGAGATAAGCGATGCGCAAACCGAAAGCCCCGGTTGGTTGAGGTGGCGGACATATGCACCTTTTCGTTGCGCCGTCACGCGCTTACACTAGCCACAGGGCAATAAGGAATCGTTTCCGTGATGATCCACCGTCTATTGACCGCATTCGCCATGCTCTGGGCTGCCACCGGCTGTTCGAGCGGAACGCAAGCGCAATCGAGCGATGCGGCAAAGCCCGCGACGCGCCCGCCGCTAGCGCTCGGCATCAATATAGGCAGTGCGACGTGGTGGAACAACAACCGGATTTACGCCAATCTCATCCTCGGCAACCGCTGGCAAATGGCGCTGCCGGGCAAGGGGTGGCAGGGGGTGCCGCCCGATCTGATCGATGGCGATGGCTGGATGCGGCCGATGCCGGCGGGGGCGATTGCCTTTCGCTCGATGAACCATCCGAACTTTACCAACGGCTTTGCGGAAATCATCTGCCGCTACACTGGCAAGGGCGACATCGCCGCCGTCTGGCATGGCAGCGTGACCCAGCAATTCCCCGGCAAGAACAATATCCGTTTTCGCTGGCAGACGCGGCCACCCGCCAATGACCGCGAGTTGATCGACAACATCTATTTGCAGATAACCAACATCGATCCGGCCAATCCGATCCGCAATATCGATTGCCGCGAAACGACGATGGATCCGAAAATCCGCTTCAATCCGGCGTTCGTCGAATCGATCCGCGGATTCAAGGTGATGCGCTATCTCGCCGTGATGAATCAGACGACGACACCGGTGCTGACGTGGGGCGCGCGCAAGCAAGTGACCAATGCCAGTCAGGAAACCGACGATGGCATGGCCGTCGAGGATCTGGTTGCGCTCGCAAACGAAGCGCAGGTCAGCCCGTGGTTCACACTGCCCTATCACGCCGATGATGAGTATCAGCGGCGCTTTGCCGATTATGTCCACGCCAATCTCGAACCCAAGCTGGTGGCGCATGTCGAGCTGGGGAACGAAGTCTGGAATTCGGTTTTCAACGGGCAGTTCCAGCGTGCCCAGCGCGAGGGGATCGAGCGCGGCCTGTCGCCGAAAAACAATTATGAAGCGCTGCTGCGTCGCTATGCCCAGCGGCTGACCGAGATCATGAAGGTCTGGACAGCCGTGTATAAGGACCGGCCAGAGTCGCTGGTGCGCATTGCGGCAACGCAAAATGCCTATGCCGACACATCAAACATGGTGCTCGGTTTTGAAGACACCGCCAAATGGGTCGATGCACTGGCGATTGCGCCCTATTTCTCGTTCGACAAAGCCAAATATCCGCTCGACAGCGGTATCGAGAATATCTTTGTCGGAGTCGATGCGAGCATCGCGCAGGCACTGGCGCAGACCGATCCGCATCGCGCGACGGCGGATCGTTATGGCGTCCGCCTGATCATGTATGAAGCGGGGCAGCATATCATATTGCCCGAAAATATTCCGATGCTCAAAGCGATCAACCGCGCGCCGCAGATGGAGATCGCCTATCGCCGTTATATCGACGGCTGGGCGGCGCGGAACGGCGACATGATGGTGCTGATGCAGGATGTGGCGGCACCCGGTCGCTATGGCGCCTGGGGCCTGCGCGAATATCTGGGCCAGCCGCTGAAAGATGCGCCGAAAGCGCGCGCCGCCGCCGCTTACTTGCCGCCAGCGAATAGCACTTCGAAATAGGGACGGGCGGCGCTGACCGGCAGGCCGTCTTTCGAGTGGATCATGATCGCAATGTTGTCGGGCTCGATGGCATCGAAATAGGCTTTCAGGCCGCTTTGCGTCGACAAGTCATAGTCCCACGGTTGTTTGACAAGCGAGCGCGTCGATGGCGCGTGATGCGACGCCGCGTAACCGAGCACTTGGCGCAGGAAGGTGCCATAAAGGATGTATTCGGAAAACGTCCTGTGCCGGGCGATGGCAACTTGCCACGGCAGGCCGGTTGCGGCTTCGATATGCGCGTGGAGCTGGGTGATATGCTCGCGACGCCAGGCGATGAGATTGCCGACATGGCCACGCAGCGGCGGCGCGCTTTTCAGGCCGAGCAATTTGGTGGCCACGTCGGTCCACGCGGGGACCATGCCTGCGCAATAATCGACATCGAGCAGTCCGGTTTTGCCGCCGACCATAAAATCATCGACTGTAAAGGCGCGCACGAACGTCGTGTCTGAATCGGTCATGACAAGAATATCTTCGGGCACGACTTTTACGGCAGCGAGCTTGTAAACCTGCTGGCTGATCCAGCCGCGCATCGGCAGCGCGCGCCAGTTATACCAGCTGCTGCCTTTCCACGGGATGCGGATAAAGCGTCGATCAATGACGCTTTCGGCTTCGATCAGGATTGTGCGCGGGCTGGCGAGATGCGCGAACACGGCCATGTCAGCACGGTCGACGATAATGTAATGCTTGAAGGACGGCCCGAAGCGGTCGAGCGATTCCACCAGCAGCGCACACCGTTCCAGATCGGGCGGGTAGGAGGGCGTCACGAAAGCGAGGCTGGGCGTCATTGATGCTTGGTCCATGCGGGTGGCGTGCCCGGTGCGTCGTCGCATCGGGTGATGGCAGGCGTCAAATCAAACGCGCTGGCGGCAATCCCGTGACGCCGCATCCCTGTGCATTCGGCATCGGCGGACGGGCGATCCTTCATCAGGCCGATGGCTTTCAACAAGCGCAGCACCCGATTGCCCGCCAGCCATGCGCGCGTCGCGTTGCGTGCCCCTGCTGCGCCATAAGCCTGTGCGAAAAAGCGGCGGCGCGACGCAAAGAGATAATCGGGAATGCTTGTCCGGTGGTGCAGTTCGGCATCAGTCACGCCCGTTGCCGCGCCGCCGACATGCATCACGCGGCTGTCGGGGGCAAAGCGCATGTCCCATCCCGCGCGGGTCAGGCGGTGCATCAGTTCGACTTCCTCGAAATAAAGGAAAAACCCCGTGTCGAACAGGCCGACGCGGCGCAAGGCGTCAACGCGCAGCATCATGCTCGCGCCCGTTACCCACTCGACGACGGCGGGACCACCCGGAAAGACGATCCCTTCGGAAACACCCAGCATCCGCCCGATCCGGTTCATCTGACCACCGCGGAAAAACTCGCGCGCGACCGACGGGAAGCGGAAGGCCGAGCCTGATTCGGATCCATCGGGATTGATCAGCTGGCTGCCTGCCGCGGCACAGCTTGGGTGCGCCAGCAGCATGTCACGCAATGCAACCACCGCGCCCGGCTCGATAATGCTGTCGGGATTGAGCAGGTGGACGAAATCAGGCGGGTTTTCGCCCTGCAGCACGTGCAACATCCCCTGATTGTTCGCCCAGCCAAAGCCGCCGTTGACATCGAGCGGCAGCAGCGTGATCCAAGGATAGACCACTAGCCCGGCCCGCAATATGTCCGCCGATCCATCGCCCGATCCGCCATCGACGACAACGACACGCAGATCGGGGATCGCCGCGCGTTCGCCTGCCAGCGCTGCGACACAATCGAGCGTCATCTGCGCCGTGCGGTAATTGACGATGACGACAGCGACAGTCATTTCGCAAGCATCGACAGAATGCGCGTCACGCCGCGCGGCCAGCCCCAGTCTGTGGCGAGCGCGAGGTTGCTGGTGCACACAGCTTCGGCATCCTTGGCCGCGAGCCGCGCGATTGCTTTGGCCATCGCACCCGGATCACCGGCTGCGTAAAGTTCGTTCATCGATCCCGCCAGCGTCTCGCGGAACACGCCGCAATCGGGCGCGACAATGCCCGTGCCAAACGTCATCGCCAGCGGCAGCACACCCGAGTTTAGCTGGTTTTCCATGCGCGGGATGATGATGATGTCAGCCGCCTCGCACACCGCGACAAGGTCCGCATCGTCGAGATAGCCATCGAGCACGGTCGACGGCAGACGATCGAACGAGCGCATCAGATATTTGCGCCGCGCCCGGTCAGCGATGCTGCTGACATTTGGCGGGCGAAAGGCGCGGAGCAGGTGGACCGGCGGCAGGCCGGGCTTGGCAATGGCATCGGACAACAGGCCCAATTCGCCGAGCGAGCGCAACTGCCCGATGGCGGCAATGACGATGGCATCGGCGGGAACGCCAAGCCGCGCCCGCGCCGCAGCTTTGCCGGTGCCATAAGCGCGAAGATTGCCAAAATCCTGCATCCCGTGGACGATATTTTTATCGACAGGAATGGCGGGAAAACGTGAGAGAACAGCGGTGCGCGAACTTTCCGAGAAGTGGCCGATGACGTCCATCCGCGCATAGAAGGCGGCGTAAAGCGCTTCGGATTCGCCGCCGCGGTCGGCATGCGGCAACAGGTTGTGGACCGTGCAGACCATCTTTGTCTGCGGTTTCAGCGCATCGATCCGGTCGAGCAGGCGGCGCACGGCACGCGGTGACGGCGGCATAGCCCATCCGGTCAGTTCTTCGGGCCAGTGAAAATGAATGAGGTCGAAATCGCGCAAGCCGAGATAGAGTTCGGGCAGCCCTGCACTGACCTCGTGCCCCAGCGCTTTATAAGCGTGACTGAGGCTGACGCTGAACGTCAGGTCTTCGGTCGCGACAAGGATTTTCAGGCTCAAGCTCCGGACCCCAAGCCAAGCCGGCGAAACAGCGGGGCAGCAACATCGTGCAGCATGATCCGCATCGGCCGATAGTGCGACAACGCGTAAAGGCAAACGCCACCGAGCAGCACGTAGACGAGGCCGACAGTCAGACCCCCGACGGCGATACGGACAACATCATGCGACCCTGCCGTCGTCAGGTTGACGAGTTCGCCCGCGCCGATTGCCAGCATCGCCGTCATCAGCACCGGGACGATCCAGCGCGCGATGGTCCGGTAACGGATCGTCGTCTGGCGCGCGGCATATATGAAATAGAGCGGCGTCAGCGCAAAGGCGCAGATTGCATAGCCGATCGCGACGCCTTGCGCTTTCCACGGCAAGCCGATGACAAACGACAACGCATAGAGCGGGCAGCCGAACAGCGACCAATAGAAATACTGGCGCGTGCGGCCCAGGCTGATGAAGACCCAGCCGCACGAATTCGATGCCGTGCCGAAAATCGACGAGATTGCCAGCACCCGGAAGATGATCGAGACTTCGCTCCAACCCGGGCCCAATATGATGTCAACCAACGGCTCGGCGATCACAAACAGGATCGCACACAAGCCGCAACCGAGAAAGGCCGTGACCGTGGCCAGTCGCAAATAGGCCGCGTTCCACCGTTCGGGATCATCCTTGCACTTCGCCAAAATCGGTATGGCGGAGGACGATAAGGATCCGTTGATCAGCCCGATCGGCAGCGTCAGCAGATTATACGCGCGGGCATAAAAGCCGAGCTCAACCGCGCCCCAGCGCCAGCCGATCAGGACATTGTCAAACTGGCGATGAAGAAAGTTGAGCAGTGAAAAGCCCGTGACATTCGCGCCAAAGCCAAGTTCTGCGCGCGCGACACGCCAGTTTTCGACCCGCGATGGTCGCCAGTCGCAGACAATCCAAGTGAGGATCAGGGTGACAAGGCTCGCGGTGATCATCTGCGCGACGAGCGCCCAGACGCCAGCATCGGTTTTCCAGGCGAGGAGGACGCCGACCGCAAGGCCGATGGCTTGACTGGCAACCGCGATCAGTTGCAGCGGCATCCAGCGCATCGCGCGCGCCAGTAAGGCATTATGTTGAGCAACCGCAGCGGCCAGCGGTATCGAAACCGCCATCCCGATGACAATCAGCGTCACGCGCGGATCATCATAAAGCAGGGCCGCCAGCGGCGCGGCGAGAGCGGCCAAAAGCATCAGGATCAACCCGACGCCGACGTTGACGAACAGCAATGTGCTGACCAGCGGCTGCGAAACCTCGCTGCGCTGGATCGTGGCCACAGACAGGCCCATATCGGTGAACAGCCCGACAAAGCCCGTAACGGTCACCGCCATGGCGATAAGGCCGAAATCGGCAGGCGCAAGCAAGCGCGACATGATCGCGGTGCCCAGCAATTGCAGGACCAGGCGCGATATCTGTCCGCCAAAGGCAATCGCGCCGCCGCGCGCGGCGTGGCCGGCAAAGCTGCCTGTGTTTTCGGGTCCGGCCAGCGCGCGGGCATTGGCCGCCTGTCGCGCTTCTGTTCGTGTCACCCCATCAAGTCCTTGGCTTGTCGATTGCCCAGCGGCTTATCGGGGTGCGTCGCCGCGCGCCAGCCACTTTCATGGTTAGTGCGATTGACGCCCCAAGCGTCGCAACGCATATCGCGCTCCAACGAGCTTTGATCGAGGCAGCACGGTGATTTCATGGACACAGCTTTGATCGCATGCCGCCTGTGTGGCGGAGACAGCGAAAAACAGTTCCGGCACCGCGTTCTCGGCAAATATGATGTCGATTATTTCCAGTGCAAATCCTGTGACTCAATCCAGACCGAACAGCCTTATTGGTTGGGTGAAGTCTACACCTCGGACATCCAGCCGGAGGATAGCGAATATCTCGCGCGTAACCTGAATGTATTCCGGATTGTCCGCCACTATCTGAAAAATCTCGGACTTAAATCGGATGCTGTCGTGCTCGATTTCGGCGGCGGTCTCGGCATTGTGCCACGGCTTTTGCGCGAACATGGTGTCAACGCCTATAATTACGATACGTATACGAAGTCGCCCTTTGCCGACGTGGCGTGGGACGGGACGCCGCCGGACTTTATCGTTTCAAGCGAAGTGTTCGAGCATCTTCCCGATCCCGCCGCCGAAGTGGCGAGCATTTTCGCGCATAAACCAGATTATGTTTACGTCAGGACGTGGCGATATTTCGGCCAGGGCAAGGATTGGGACTATATCGGGCCAGAGCACGGTGCCCATGTGTTTTTCTACACCGACAAGGCCATGTGTTATATCGCGGAAAAATATGGCTACAGCGTCGTTCTGCCGAATGCGGTTGATGCTCTGTTTTGCAAAATGCCGCTGACGGGTTTTCAAAAACGCTTTGTTGTTGGCGGTCTTGAAAGCCGCGCGGCACGGTTTGTCCTGAAACTGGCGGCGAAACTGCGATGACCGACAATATCCCTTCGATCCTGATGGTCAGCTGGAACCGCCGCGAATATTATGAGCGGACGATGGCGCATCTGCTGGCCGATCCGTCCGATTTCCGGCTCCATTTGTGGGACAACGGGTCCGAAGACGGCCTGGCCGATTACATTGCCGGATTGCGCGATGATCGCATCGTCGAGCGCCACCTGAACCCGACCAATGTCGGGCAGTATGAGCCGTGGCACTGGTTCGTGAAGGGTTGCACAACGGGCGTGGGTGGCAAGCTGGACGATGATATCCTCGGCGAAGCGGGCTGGATGACGCGATTTGCCGACATGCTGGTGGCGGAGCCGCAGTTCGGCCTGCTCGGGGCTTGGGTTTTCCTGCCCGAGGAATGGGATGCCGGGGTTGCGGCACACAAGATCCGCTGCGTCGGCGATTACGAGATTTTCCACAATGTCTGGGTCGCGGGATGCATCTTTCTCGGTCGGATCGAGACGCTGCGGCGCTTTTCACTGCATGATCCGCTGGCGCGTGGTGTGCCCATCGAGCACAAGGCGATCACGCGTGCGGGCCTGATCTCGGGCTATCCGCTGCCGATGTCGTTTGCGCATAATCAGGATGATCCGCGATCCCCTTATTGCCGGATGAACCGCCCGGGCGGGTGGGACCAGTTCGCAGCCTACACCGCGCGGATGCAGAAATTTTCGGGGCCTGAGGAATATAGCCAGTGGATCGCGCGCGATGCCCGCGACATCCTTGAGACGCCGATTGCCGATCAGCTGAACCTCTTCGAACCGCCGACCATGCTCAAGCGGATCACGCGCAAACTCAAACGGCTATTGGGTCGTCCGACGTCCTGACCTTTGGTGTCGCGATTGTCGTTCCCGCCACGGCGCGACGCGGCACGACGATCATCAGCGCCAAAGACGCCGATGCCAGCCAGAAGATGCTTGGCCGTTTCAGATAGGATGTGAACGCAATCATCACGGCCGCCGACACAAGCACCGCAAGGCAAAAACCGGCGACGTCGCGCTCCGCCGAGCCCGGGGGTAGCGAACGCCGGATCTGGACCAGTCGGCTCATCGGCACGAGGAACGAGATACAGAAAAGTACAAGCCCGATGCCGCCAGCAAACAGCGCGAAGTAAAGATAGCTGTTGACGAAATCGACCATGCCTTCGCCCTGAACCATGTCGGGCATGCGCGCGACGACATTGGCATAGCTATCGCCGATGATCGGGCTTTTCCAGAACTCCTCCATGCCACGGCGGAGCAATTCGGTCCGATAATCGCCTGATCCCTTTGCTTCTTCGAGGCTGGTTGAGACTTGCGCGCCGAACGACCCCAACACTTTGGTGCCCGCATAAACCCCGGTCAGAAGCAGGCCGGCAAGCCCGACCTGCGACAGGCTGGCCACGCCGCGCCGATAAAAGGAACTGACAATGAACGCGACAGCGATGCCAATCATCCCGCCGCGCGATTGCGGGGCAAGCGTCCCGACAGCAATAAACCCGACGATGGCGACGTAAGCGAGGTTCGAAACAAAAGCGCGTCGCGCTGCCAGTGCAGCGCAAAAACAGATCACGAGCGCAGCACCGAGCGCGGTCGCTTCCTCGAGCGGGCCATAGGCGCGCATGACACCGCCCCGCCATTTCACGACATTTTCGACCTGAAATCCATAATGGCTCAGCAGCGGTGAATAGAGCGGCCAGTTTGCCCGCGCTTCATACAGGACGATGGCGGCCAAAATGCAGCCGACAGCGGCCATCGCCGCCAGCAGCGTGCGCCATTCGACGGCATTGCGCGCCGAACGGGTGATCAGAAATACGGGAATTGCATAATCGAAGAAATAGGTCGCAAACTGACGGAGATAACCGATCGGCGCCCCGGCGCGCGCATCAATGAAAATCAGGACGAGGATTACCATGATCATGCCGGCGTCTGCCCATGGCGGTGCGCGGCCCAGGCGGCCCGGCGCGACGAGCATCGCAATGAGGCCTCCAACCGCCAAAGTCGTTTGCACCGTCCACGGGAATAGCCAGGCGCTGCCCAGCATCAGGTTTGTCGGCAACGATGGCAGGGCAAATAGCCCCGCGGCAATGATAATCCCGACTTTCTGTTTCGTGCGGCCAAAGATCAGCGGCAGCAAGCCGATGGCAATGTGCGTCACGATCATTTTCGGTGACAGAAACGCAATCGCGGCCATCGCGGCAAAAATGATGCCGGGCAGGATGCCGACGTCGCGCCGCGTTGCGCGCGTGGACGCCATATAAAAAATCGCCGTGCCGATGGCGATCACGATTTCCAGAAAGATCAGGTTCTTCAGCACAGTTTCAAACGTCCCGCCGCGCGCCTCACCGGTCGCCCCGGCGCATCACTATCGCAAAAATACGCGGTCCGTCGACCAGATACCGTCGCCACAGTCGTTTTGGTTCGG
>JAYUQI010000087.1:0-4208 GCA_043756805.1 Sphingomonas sp. | reverse complement strand
TTGCCGGCGACCAGCGACCGCCATAGGTGTAAGACCAGAAGCCACCGTTTACAGTATTGTCAACGTAGCGCGCTTTGCCTTCGACGTTCAGCGAGCGCATCAACGGAACATTGTTCTCAGGTGACACAAGCGGCACAAAGAGTTCGAACGAGGCCTCGTTGGTCGAGAATTTGCCCGCATTGCCCCCGATGGGAACGGCGCGGCCACGGCCCAGACGCTGGAACGTGTCCGACCGGAACGCCGCGCTTTCAATGCGGCGCTCAAGGCCGATGTTGAAACCGACGTCGCCCGACCAGAGCTTGACCAGCGAGCTGGAACCGAAGTTCGCTGCGATGTTCTTTTGTTCAAGCTGTGAAGATGCACGCGTCGCCGATGTTACATATGCCTTAGCCGCGGCACTGGCGCGTCCTTCGCCAAAGACGTCCAGTGGAACACAGGCTGCGTCAGCGATCGGCAGAACGCCACCGGGCGCGACGTTGTTTGCAGCCGTCACGCCAGCAACGACGCAGTTATTGATCGCATTGACAAACTTTTGCTGGTTCAGCACGTTCTGTGTGAAGTAGCTGACGCCCTTGCCATAGTTGATATAGGCCTCGAAGTTGAAGGGGCGGCCGAGCGCTTCAAACTCGCCCTGGAAGCCAGCAACACCGCGATAAACATTGGTTTCGCCTGATGCATTGTTGTTCACCAAGTCTCGTGAGGCACGTGACAAACGAAATTGTGTCACGCCGAGGCCGGCGAGTGTCGTGCGCGCCTGTGCCGACAAGCGAGGATCTGTTGCCGAGAAAAGCAGTGGCGCAGACAGGCCACCGAACAGCGTTGCGTTATAGATCGACTGATCAATCAGTTCGCTGCCGCGGGCGAAATAGTAAGTGCCTTCAAAAAATGTCTTGATGCCGTCGACCAGTTCATATTCCGCTGTCACGTTGCCGGTAATGCGTTCCAGTCCCGATGTCAGCTGCTGGGTATCGCGAACAATGCTGATGCCGTCGCCGCCACTGGCATTCTGTGTGCCGAACGGCAGGCCCGGATTGAACGGGACAAGACTGCCTGTGGCGTCAAACTGAAGCAGTGTTGCGTTGCCGGCGCCAAAGCCGCGCGGCAGACCATTTGCTCCTAAGGTTGCGCCGGTTGCCAGTGCAAGTCCGCCCCACGTCAGCGTAAAAATCCGTGTGTCGCGGATGTAAACGCTGTTGGGGATGCCGTCGGTGTTGCTGTTCGGCGCGGCGGAGTTGAACGGAATCAGCGGATTGACGCGACCGTCATTGGCAGGTGTTCGACCAGGAAGATTGGCGATCCCGGATCCGACAACTGGGTTGGTTCCCGTCCCGATGCCATCAAAGAAGCGGTCGCGCTTGTTGGCGAGCGTGCCGCTAATCCGGTCATAGCTTGCTGCAATCGTGATATTGCCGCGGCCTTCGTCGTAATTATGGCCTGCAATCACGGACAAATTCTGACGACCGGTGTCGCCGCGCGAACTGATGCCGCCGAGGCCTGAGACCGTCACGCCTTCGAAATTCTTTTTGAGAATGACATTGACCGTCCCGGCAATGGCATCCGAGCCGTAAGTCGGAGCACCACCGATTGCGATATTTTCAATGCGATCCACCAGTTCAGATGGGATGACATTGAGGTCGACCTGTAGGCCCGGCGTGTTGCCAAAAATCGAAGGCGCGTTTGTCGAGACAAACCGCCGCCCATTAACAAGTGTGAGCGTGCGCGCACTGCCCAAGCCGAAGCGATTGACGAAGTTTTGCCCGACGCCAAATGATGACTGGCCACCGTCGGGGTTAACACCGACACCGAAGCCGGGAATTTCGTTGAGCGCATCAGCAATATTGGTCAAACCACGCGCCTCGAGATACTCGCTCGAAACGACAGTGGCGGGTTCGAGCGTATCGAACCCGGCGCGGCGCGGGATACGCGATCCTGTGACAACGATGGTGCCTTCACTCGTTTCGTCGGCAGCAGGTGCTGCGGTCGTTTGCGCATGAGCGCCGTGCGGCGCTGCCAAAACAGAACCAACAAGCGCAGTTGCGCTCAAAAAGTGAGAAATTTTCATTGAAGCGACCCCTGCTAACACCGAACGCGACTCTACCGCGATGATCGTTGAGAAAAACCAGATCGTAACAATATTTCAAGGGGCAATCGGCAAATCGTTCATCTGTGATTAATAAAAATCAAAGCTGTCACCTGTTTGCAACAGTATAGCTAGGCGCGTTCGACGGCCAGTGCCACGCCCATACCGCCGCCGATGCAAAGCGTCGCCAGCCCCTTTTTGGCGCCGCGGCGACCCATTTCGTGAAGCAGCGTCGTCAGGACGCGAGCGCCGCTCGCACCGATCGGGTGGCCAATGGCAATCGCGCCGCCATTGACGTTGACCTTGTCGGGATCCCAGCCCAGCTCCTTGCCGACCGCGAGTGCTTGTGCGGCAAACGCTTCGTTGGCTTCGATCAGGTCGAGGTCGGCAATGCTCCAACCAGCTTTTTCGAGTGCCCGGCGCGTCGCGGGGACGGGGCCGATGCCCATGATCGAGGGGTCGACGCCAGCTGTGCCGAATCCGGCGATGCGCGCCAGAATTGGAGCACCGCGCCGGGCCGCCTCATCGGCATGCATCAGCACGAGGGCAGCCGCACCGTCGTTTAGGCCGCTTGCATTGGCCGCCGTGACCGTGCCGTCTTTCTTGAACGCAGGACGGAGACCGGCGAGACTTTCGACCGTGACGCCATCGCGGATATATTCGTCGGTATCGACAATCGTGTCGCCCTTGCGGCCCTTGATCGTCACGCTCGCTATTTCGCCCTTGAAGCGCCCTTCGGCGCGGGCGGCGGACGCGAGGTTTTGCGACCGCGCGGCAAAGATGTCCTGCATCTCGCGGGTTATCTGATGCTGCTCGGCAAGGTTTTCTGCTGTGATGCCCATGTGATAATTGTTGAAAACGTCGGTCAGGCCATCCTTGATCATCGTATCGATCAGCTCGACCGCGCCCATCTTGGTCCCGCCGCGCAACGCCTGCGCATGGCATGACATCGACATGTTTTCCTGGCCACCGGCGACAACGATGGTCGCATCGCCCGCAATGATTGACTGCGCGCCCAAGGCAACGGCGCGGAGCCCCGATCCGCAGACCTGGTTGATGCCCATCGCTGCGACTTCCTTGGGAATGCCGGCCGCCATCGCCGCCTGTCGCGCCGGGTTTTGCCCCTGCGCCGCAGTCAACACCTGACCAAGAATGACATCGGACACTTCGTCGGGAGAGACGCCTGCGGATTCAAGCGCCGCGAGGATCGCGATGCGGCCAAGTTCATGCGCCGGTGTCCCGACGAAACTGCCCAGAAAACTGCCCACGGGCGTGCGGCGGGCAGCAGTGATGACGATGTCGGTCATGGCATTTCCTTGGGCTATTTGTTGCACCGCTTCTAAAGCCTTTGCCGCGCTGTTTCCACCACGAAGATTGCTGCGCAGCATCGCCCGTGTTGCGGTGCATCATGAGTCAGTGCTACGAGATATGAAACTGCGCAGGATCGCATCATGGCCAAATCATCAGCAACGACGGAGAACGGCGAACCAGCGCCCGTTGTCATCAAGAAATATGCCAACCGGCGGCTCTATAATACCGAAACATCAAGCTACATCACGCTCGAGCATCTGGCCAAGCTGACGCGCGAGGGGCGCGAATTCAAGGTTCTGGATGCCAAGACCGACGAGGACATAACACATAGCGTCTTGACCCAGATCATCATGGACGAGGAAAGCCGCGGCGAGACGATGCTGCCCGCCGGTTTCCTGCGCCAGATCATCTCGATGTATGGCGATTCAATGCAATCGATGGTGCCGCAGTATCTGGAAGCGTCGATGGATGCGTTCCGGAGCAATCAGGCGAAATTTCACGAAGCCATGAAGGGCGCGTTCGAACGTGGTCCCTTTGCCGAAATCGCAAAGCGAAATATGGCAATGTTCGAAGCGGCGACCAGTGCATTTGTGCCGGGCACCGCGAAATCGACGAGCAGCGCAAAAGATGACGAAATCTCGGCGCTGAAAGCGCAGCTTGCCGAGCTTCAATCGAAAGTCGAAAAGCTCGGCAGCTAGCGCCGATTTATTTCAGCGGTTTGATGAACTTCAGCGTCATCCGGTCACTTTCGCCAACGGCAGCATATTTTGCACGATCTACGTCAGCCTCCGCAAAGTTGGGCGGCAGCGTCCAGACG
>JAYUQI010000086.1:0-12169 GCA_043756805.1 Sphingomonas sp. | reverse complement strand
TCTTCGGGCTCCTCGGCATAACCGTCGTCGTCATCGTCGTCGATGTCGTCGGAGCGCAAGCGCTCTTCCTCGGCGGCATGCTCGGCTTCTTCGGCCAGCAGCGCGTCGCGATCCGCCTTGGGGATCTGGTAATAGTCGGGGTGGATTTCCGAAAAGGCGAGGAAGCCGTGGCGATTGCCGCCGTAATCGATGAACGCCGCCTGCAGCGACGGTTCGACCCGGGTTACTTTGGCAAGATAGATGTTGCCCTTGAGCTGTTGATGTTCGGCAGATTCGAAATCGAATTCTTCGATCCGGTTACCCTTGACGACCGCAACACGGGTTTCTTCCCGGTGGCGCGCATCGATGAGCATACGCATTGTCATGTAAAAATCTCCGGGCGCGCCGCTTAAAATGGCGTGGCGCCGCTGGTGAGGACGAAAAAATGGCTGCGAACCCGCGCGCCGGTTTCGTCCGGGTTGATGGTAAGTTCGTGTCTGCGCGATGATCATGTCCGGGCAAAGGTGCCGGCAAAAATGCAATCCGAAACGCTCCGGCCCCATGACGGGGCAGAGAAGCAGAAATCGGAAAACCATGAATCATTCGAGCGTCAACCTGATCGACTGCAGCAGGTGTGCGCAGCCGGTAAAGCATCGGCCGGACGGGTTCCCTCCGGCGATGAATTTATGTGCTAGCACCAGTGTCACCATGCGGCAACACACAACTACGCGAGCCCCCTTTGGCCAAACATTGCTAACGGCGCATTAACCATCACTTTACACCATGTTACAATTGGTAAGCTCTCACAACGGCTCGAGAGACTAGGTAAATAAGCGGGAAATCCGTTCACGATGTTAAAGCACTGGACCCGGACCCCCAGGGAACGGCAAGGAGGAGTCATGCCAGTGGCACTGACTCTTGCGGCCCTACTGACGACAGCATCGCCGGCGCTGGCAGATGCGCCGCGCTCGTCGCGGCTTGTCCTCGATATGGCAACGCTGGGCGTTGCGGGCATCGAGAGCATTTCGCGCGACGACAGTGTGACGGCAGAGCCCGGTTTTCGTGTTCCGGCGACCCATTCGGCCAAGCCGCCGCGCAGTCGCTATAATCTGACCGTCGCGCTCGATCCGCCGCAGGCCGGGCCACCGCGCCCGCGCATCTTCGGCCGGCCGGATCGTCCGTTGGTCGTGATCGATGCAGGGCATGGCGGCCATGATCCCGGCGCGGTGGCGCCAACAGGCGGAATCCGCGAGAAAGATGTCACCTTGTCGATCGCGCGTGCGATCCGCGATGAATTGCTGAAAGGCGGACGGGTTCGTGTGGCGTTGACGCGCGAGGATGACCGCTTCCTGATCCTTCAGGAACGTGCCGAACTCGCGCGCGGGTTGAAAGCCGATCTGTTCATTTCGGTTCACGCCGATGCCGCTGCGGTGACCGAGGCGAGCGGCGCGACGATCTATACCCTGTCCGAAGTCGCATCGGACCGGAAGGCAGCGCAACTGGCAGCGCGCGAGAACAAGGCCGACATCATAAACGGCGTGAACTTGCGCGACGAGAAGGCCGATGTCTCGTCGATCCTTATTGATCTTGCGCAGCGCGAGACGATGAACGCGTCTGCGCGCTTTGCCGATCTGCTCAAGCGCGAGGGGACGGCAATGCCGTTTCGCGGGGACTATCACAAGATGGCGGGCTTTGCTGTCCTGAAAGCGCCTGATACGCCGGCGATCCTGCTTGAAGTCGGCTATCTGACCAACGTGACTGATGTGGCGCGCATTACGTCTGCAGCGGGTCAGAGTGCGATTGCCATCGGAATAAGGCGCGCTGTGGACGTCCATTTTGCGCGGCGCTTTGCATCGCGGTGATCAGCGATCGAGCGCCGTGGTGTCGATGACCAGCCCCTCGATGCTGCGACATTCGAACCGTTGACCGAACGCGTGTGAATATTGGTGGTTGTACCTGTTGCGCAGCGGCGTGCCCATCTGAATAATTGTTCGTGCGTTGACATCAGCGATCCAATATTCGGGTACCCCGTGCGAGGCATAAATCTTTGCTTTCAAATTCATGTCGGTACGCAGCGTTGCATCAGCGACTTCGACAATGAGACGGACGGACGCCAGCGGGACCGGACCTTGTCCATCAGGCTCGCTGGTGACCACGATGTCGGGTTCGGGCGCATCGTGCGGTGGCGCGCTGACGGTTACTTCGGTCAGGACAGCAAGATTAGAACCGATTGCCGCGAGTGCTTGATCAAGGGCTTTGGCCAAATGCATTTTCACTCGGGCATGCGGCCGATGCTGCGCATTCATATAGACGATTTCCCCCTGAAGCAGCTCTGTTTTGCCATAGCCTTCAAATGCGCCGCTGTCGTTGAGCGCAAGGAAATCTTCGACGCGCAGCCTGAGCGGACGATGCCGGTTGAGAAAATCAATCGCAGTCATTGGATAAAGATACCATGCCGTCATCGTTTGTCACCAGGGCTTTCGCACCTCGCAAAAGATGCTAGGGCACAGTCATCATGGTCGCTCCCGAAGCTGAAAATCTTAAATTAAGCCTGAAACGCGACCTCGGGTGGCTCGCCGGAATGTGGGCGAATCGCTGGGCGAAACTTGCGGCGATCGTTTTCGGATTTGTCATGCTGGCGTGGCTGATCATCTGGTTGCTGTTCGCGCGCAATCTGCCCGATGCGCGACAATTGCTGGCTTATGAGCCACCACTACCGACCAACGTCCGCGCCTATGACGGTACCCCGATCCAGAGCTACGCCCGCGAGCGGCGGATCGAACTCGCGTTTGACGAGTTTCCGAAACAGCTTGTCGACGCCTATCGCGCTGCCGAGGACAAGACGTTTTTTGAACATGGCGGCGTGGATTATCCCGGCATTATTCGCGCTGTTTTCACCAATCTGACGAGTTCGGGACGCAAGGTCGGCGCGTCGACGATTACGCAGCAAGTGGCCAAGAATCTGCTCATCGGGAACGAGGCAAGCTATGCCCGCAAGATCAAGGAAGCGATCCTTGCGTACCGTATCGAAGCGGTGCTGACCAAAGAGCAGATCATCGAACTCTATCTCAACCAGATTGCGCTGGGGCGCAATTCCTTTGGCGTGCAGGCCGCGTCGCGCGCTTATTTCGACAAGGATGTGGGCGAGCTCGATCTGGCGGAAATGGCATTCCTTGCGATTTTGCCCAAAGCGCCTGAAACCTACGGGCGCGCCAAATTTGCCGATCGCGCGGTTGAACGACGCAATTGGGTGATCGGCCAGATGCTCACCAACGACTATATTACGCGCGCGCAGCATGACAGTGCGGTTGCGACACCTTTTGCCCTCGTTCCGCGCGCGCAGGCAAAGGATGAAAGTGCCGGTGATTATTTCATGGAAGAAGTCCGTCGCCAGTTGATCGGTAAATTTGGCGAGACCGCCAACGATGGTCCTCATTCGGTGTATTCGGGTGGCCTATGGGTGCGCACGTCGCTCGATCCCAGATTGCAGGGTTACATGCAGGACGCGTTGCGCGAGGGGCTGTTGCGCTTTGACCGCGGCCGCGGCTGGAGCGGGCCGATCGGCAAGGTCAGCATCACCGACAACTGGCAACAGTCGTTCGCCGCTGCCAATATCGGAGTCGGTTACAAGGACTGGCGTGCCGCTGTGGTTATTTCGAAAAGCGACGGCGCCGCGCAGGTCGGCTTTATTGATGGATCGACGGGCATGTTGCCGTCTTATGCCGCGCAAAGTCCGAAGCGCGGCGGCGGGATTGCCTTCGATACTCTTAATCCGGGCGATGTGATTGCCGTGGCGCCTGAGGGAAATACATGGTCGTTGCGCAGCGTTCCGGAAATTTCGGGTGGCATGGTCGCGCAAAACCCGCACACCGGACAGGTGCTGGCGATGCAGGGCGGCTTTGATGCGCGCATCCAGTCTTTCAATCGCGCAACACAAGCGCTGCGCCAGCCGGGTTCGACTTTCAAGCCGATTGCCTATGCGTCAGCGCTCGATCACGGGATGACGCCGGCTTCGATCATCGTTGATGGTCCCTTCTGCGTGTATCAAGGCGCGCGCCTCGGCCAGAAATGCTTCCGCAATTTCGGCAATGCAAGCGGGGCAGGGCCGCAGACGATGCGCTGGGGCATCGAACAATCGCGCAACCTGATGACGGTCCGCGCCGCCAGCCAGACAGGCATGAACAACATTGTCAAACTCGCCGCCGACCTTGGCGTCAGCGAACCGGGCAAACCTTATCCCGCCGTGCTTGCTGTTGCGCTCGGCGCGGGCGATACAACGGTCCTGCGGATGGTCAACGCGTACTCGATCATGGCGAACAACGGCCGTGCCTTGTCGCCGTCGCTGGTCGATTTCGTCCAGGACCGGCGCGGCAAGGTGATTTTCCGGATGGACACGCGCCCGTGCGAACAATGCAACATGCCTGAGTGGGACGGCAAAGCGATGCCGCGCCCGCCGCGCCGCACCAAGCAGATCATGGACCCGATGACGGCTTACCAGATTGTCCATGTCACCGAAGGCGTGATCCAGCGCGGCACGGCGACAGTCCTGCGTGATCTTGACCGGCCGATTTTCGGTAAGACGGGCACGACATCGGGGCCGACCAATGTCTGGTTCGTCGGCGGTTCGGCGGACATCGTGGCCGGCGTCTATCTGGGCTATGACCAGCCGCGCTCGATGGGCGGCAGCGCGCAAGGCGGCGTCATTGCCGCCCCGATATTCAAGGCCTTTGCCAAGCCCGCAATGGCGGGCATGCCGGTCAAACCGTTCCGGGCGGCGGGTGGTGTGCGCATGGTGCGCATCGACCGTCGGTCGGGCAAGCGCGTTTATGGCGCGTTCCCCGATGAAAGCGATCCCAAAGCGGCGGTCATCTGGGAAGCGTTCAAGCCCGAGAGCGAGCCGCGTCGCTCGATCGGCAAGGATGCTGCCGCGCCTGTCGTCAAGGCAAAAGAGGCGGTCACCAAGGCACCGCCCAAGAGTCGACCCGACAGTGACTTCCTTGAGAAGCAGGGCGGAATTTACTAACACTGTCTCCAACTGAATTTAGGAACAACTTATGCGCGCCGAAGCGCAGGGCCATATCAATCAGATCAATGCCGCGCTCGCGCTGCTCCGTCGCTTTATCGATTGGGATCG
The DNA here is from genome assembly GCA_043756805.1 of Sphingomonas sp. Classification (GTDB taxonomy): domain Bacteria; phylum Pseudomonadota; class Alphaproteobacteria; order Sphingomonadales; family Sphingomonadaceae; genus Sphingomonas_O. The sequence goes on along the minus strand of JAYUQI010000086.1, from coordinate 7,056 downwards.
TGCGCTCGCGCGTCTCGAAGAATTGAATGCGATGGTTGAGGATTCGTCGCTGTGGAATGATCCCAAAGCAGCGCAGATCGTGATGCGTGAACGGCGTCGGCTGGAAGAAGCGATCGGCGCGACACGGGCGATCCAGTCCGAACTTGACGACACGGTCGAGCTGATGGAAATGGCCGAAGCCGAAGGCGACGAGGGCATGGTCGATGACGGCGTTGCGCAGCTGGCGGCGATGGCCGAGCAGGCAGAGCGCGACAAGGTGGCGGCGCTGCTGGCGGGCGAGGCCGATGCCAACGATACGTACATCGAAGTCAATGCGGGGGCAGGCGGCACCGAGAGCAACGACTGGGCCGAAATGCTTGGCCGGATGTACACGCGCTGGGCAGAACGCCACAAGATGAAGGTCGAGACGATCGACTATCACGCCGGCGACCAAGCGGGGATCAAGTCGGTCACCTATCTGCTCAAGGGCGAAAACGCTTATGGCTATGCCAAAACCGAAAGTGGCGTGCATCGGCTGGTGCGGATCAGCCCGTTCGGCAGCGGCGACAAGCGCCAGACGAGCTTTGCCAGCGTCTGGGTCTATCCGGTGGTCGACGAGAATATCGACATCGAGATTGTCGAAAGCGACCTGCGCATCGATACGTTTCGCGCGTCGGGCGCGGGCGGTCAGCACATCAACACGACCGACAGCGCAGTGCGGATCACCCATTTGCCCACGAACATCGTCGTGCAGTGCCAGAACCAGCGCAGCCAGCACAAGAACAAGGCCGAAGCGATGAATCAGCTGCGCGCGCGGCTTTATGAAAACGAGCTGCAAAAGCGCGAGGCCGAGGCGGACGCAAATGCCGCGTCAAAGACCGACATCGGCTGGGGGCACCAGATCCGGTCCTATGTCATGCAGCCCTATCAGATGGTGAAGGACTTGCGCACGGGGGTTGTTTCAAGCTCACCGAGCGATGTGCTGGATGGTGACCTCGACCGGTTCATGGCAGCGGCTTTGTCGCAGCGCGTGACGGGCGAGAAGGTCGTTGTGGAGGATGTGGATTGATCAGGAACGCCGCATCCCTGAGCCTGTCGAAGGGCTGCCCTTCTGTTCGCAATTCGAAAGAACAAGGGCAGGGCTTCGACAAGCTCAGCCATGCGGTTATTTTCGGAGGGTTTCTCCTCACCGCCTGCAACAACGGCACGGCGGCGCGCGAACCCGCGGCGTCAGTATTTCCCGCAGCGTCGCGCCCTGTTGCCGCCATCGTGTCGTCGCGCTGGTCCGATGAAGACAGCCGCGACAAGGCAGGCGAGTCGACCGGCGTTATGGACCGCGCGGGTGTCAAACCCGGGATGACCGTGGCAGACATTGGCGCGGGCGAGGGATATTATACAATCCGCCTTGCCGCGCGCGTTGGTGCCAAAGGGCGCGTGCTGGCGCAGGACATCATCCCCGAGGTGCGCGACAAACTTGCCGAACGCGTCGAGCGCGACAAGCTCGAAACGGTGACGGTGAAGCTCGGCACGCCCGATAATCCCGATCTGCCTGCGAACAGTTTTGACCGTGTGTTTCTCGTTCACATGTATCACGAGATTGCGTCGCCCTATGCATTCCTGTGGAACCTGCGCCCCGCCACCAAAGCGGGTGGGCGTGTGATTGTCGTCGATGCGAACCGCCCGACCAACCAGCACGGCACACCGCCAAAATTGCTGAAATGCGAATTCGCCGCCGTCGGTTACAAGATGGTCGATTTTCAGGATATGCCGGCAGCGGGCGGTTATCTCGCGGCGTTCGAGCCGGTGGGCGCAAGGCCAGAACCCGGAGCGATCAAGGCTTGTAAGATTCAGTAACACCGCAGTCCTGAGCCTGTCGAAGGACGGTTCGGTGCGTGAACCGTCCTTCGACAGGCTCAGGACTGCGGATCAGCCCAGCGGATCGCCCTGATATTTCAGTTCGAGATATTTCCCCTGTGTCGCCAGCTTCTCGAGATCGCCACGCGCGAGTTGTTCGCTCATGCGGGTGAGTTCGCTGTCGACGACGGATAAGCCGTCGACCAACTGCTTTTCTGGAATCATCCCGTTGGTATTCGCGCGGCGCAGCGCCTCGGGCACGCGACCATAGCCGCGCACGAGTTCGGGCAGTTCGTCGGCGATCAGGCGGCGGATTTCGGCGGCGGCGGGTTCATTTTCGCCCAGCATCTGAAGCTGTGGCGCGAGCGCTTCGAGTTTCAGGCCGATACCGTCGGACAAGCGCTGCGCCGGTGCGGGAAGCATTGCCCGCTGTTGATCAAGCCAGCGCGCAGTCTGGTTTGGCAGGGCCTTGATCGGCGACTTGGGCAACGCCTCGACAACGACATCAGGTTCGCGGCTGAACAGGACAGCAATCACAACCGCGGCCATCATCGCCAGCACGGTGAGCATGACGCCCGAGATGCCCAGTGGAACGAAAAACCCGAGCACAATAGCAGACAGGAGGACGCCCACGACGCCAATCACGCTATATTTGGCGGCACGCGCCGCACGCCGCCCAGCGCGGCGGACCCGCTGGCGGACGTCGCGTTGCGTGACGCGCGACAGCACGGCTTCGGCTTTGGCGATGGCTTCGTCGGTGCTGTTCATCAACGCTTACTCACTGTCAGCGTGCCAATTTCCGTATGCCTGAGCTTGTCGAAGGCCTGCCCTTCTTCAGCGCTGACACCAAAGAAAGGACAGCCCTTCGACAAGCTCAGGGACGCGGTTGAGTGATGAAACCGCATCACTTCAGACCGGTTCGAACGGATTGGTTGTTTCGCTGGCGGAAAGCCGCGCCTGCGAAGCCCCTTCGGCGCGCGCGATATAGCCTTTCGATTTCTCGACTTCGCCCGATAGCGCATCGACGGTGGTTTTCATCGAGATCAGCGACTTCGCCTTGAACGTATCGATGGCGTCCATCGTGTCATAGATATTCTGGAAGGCACGCTTGAGCGTATCGAGCGGGATCGTCGCGCCCGCCGCCTGCTCGTGGATTGCCGCCGTGTTCTGCTTGAGCATCGTGCCCGTTGAATCGATGATGTTCGCGGTCGTCGTGTTGAGCGCGGTGATCTGCGCCAGGACGAGCTTCTGGTTGGTCATCGCCTGTGCGACCGTCACCGCCGTGCGCAAAGCCGACACGGTTGTCGTCGACGCGCGGTCGACGCCTTTCACGAGTTCGACATTGTTCTTCTTGACGAGATCGAGCGCGAGATAGCCCTGAACCGTCACCGCCATTTGCGTGAGCAGGTCGGTTGTGCGCTGGCGGACATAGAAGAGCGCGCTCTCGCGGATCGCTTTGGCTTTGGCGGGGTCCGAGGCTTCGAGTTCGAAGGCCTTGGCTTCGAGCTTGGCGTCGAGCGCCTTCGACACATGGATCATCTGCTCAAGGCGGCCCATCGCTGCCCAAAGACTCTGCCGCTCGACCGAGATCGCGGCATTGTCTTTCAGCAGCTCGTCCTTGCCCGATGACAGCCGCGTCAGGATCGAAGCGATGTGCGATTGCGACGATTTATACCCGTCGAAATAGTTGCGCATCTTGTTGCCGAACGGGATGATGCCGAAAAGCTTCTTGGGCGCAAGCAGATTGCCCTGCTTGCCGGGGTCGAGGTCTTCGATGGTGCGGCGCAGTTCGGCAAGATCGGTGCCGACGCCGCCTTCCTTGTCCATCGCGCGGACGGGGCGGTCGAGAAAACGGTTCGACTGACCCGCGGCTTCGGCGATTTCGCGGCGGCCCATGTCGCTGATCTGGTCAACGCGCTTGCCGAATTCGGGTGAGTTCACATCTTGTGCGGCCAGTTCCTCGACGAAAGTCTCGGCCTTGAGTTCGAGCGCACTGCGCTGCGTCTCATCGAGCGGCACAAGCCCGCTCGCCTTTTCGGGCGATACAGTCACCACCGGCTCGGGTGGCGTTAGCACAAGGTCGGTTGGTTCGGCGAGTTGAGTGGCCATGCGCGTCGATTCCTGTTGTCGTTACGACAAGATAGGCGCGACTGTGTGTATTATTCAAGTGACACGCTTTTGGCCGCCTTGCCGCAGCGCACAAAATCGCGTAGGCGCGCTCCAAATTCCCGCACTCAATTCAGGATTATCAATGAGCCTCCGCAATGTGGCCATTATCGCGCACGTCGATCATGGCAAAACCACTCTCGTCGATCAGCTGTTCCGCCAGTCAGGCACGTTTCGCGAAAACCAGCGGATCGAAGAAAGAGCTATGGATTCCAATGACTTAGAGAAAGAGCGCGGGATCACGATTCTGGCGAAGTGCACCAGCGTCGAGTGGCATGGGCAGGGCGTCGATACGCGGATCAACATTGTCGATACGCCGGGCCACGCCGACTTCGGTGGCGAAGTTGAACGTATTCTCAGCATGGTCGATGGCGTCATCCTGCTGGTCGATGCATCTGAAGGCGCGATGCCGCAGACCAAGTTCGTGACCGGCAAAGCGCTTGCGCTCGGCTTGCGTCCGATTGTGGTGGTCAACAAGGTCGACCGTCCCGACGAGCGGATCCAGGAAGTGCTCAACGAAGTGTTCGATCTGTTCGTGTCGCTTGAAGCCACCGACGAACAGCTTGATTTTCCTGTGCTTTATGCCAGCGGACGCAATGGCTATGCCAGCCTCGATCCGGCGCGTCGCGAGGGCACGCTGGCGCCGCTGTTTGAAACCATCGTCAGCCATGTTCCCGAACCATCGGCGGATCCCGATGGGCCTTTCAAGTTCCTCGTCACGCTGCTCGACCGCGATAACTTCCTCGGGCGTATCCTCACGGGCCTCGTATTCAGTGGGTCGGTGCGGACCAACATGCCGATCCATGCGCTCGATCCCGAGGGCAAGATTGTCGAAACGGGGCGCGCGTCGAAGATCATGGCGTTTCGCGGACTCGAGCGGATGCCGGTCGACGAAGCGCATGCCGGCGACATCATTTCGATTGCGGGCCTGACGACGGCGACGGTGGCGAACACGATTTGCGATCCGACGGTTACCGAGCCGCTGCATGCGCAGCCGATTGATCCGCCGACATTGTCGATGCGTTTTGCCGTCAATGACTCACCAATGGCGGGCCGCGAGGGCAGCAAGGTGACGAGCCGGATGATCCGTGACCGCTTGTTCCGCGAAGCCGAATCGAACGTCGCGATCAAAGTGACCGAAAGCGCTGATAAGGACAGTTTCGAAGTCGCAGGGCGCGGCGAATTGCAGCTCGGCGTGCTCATCGAAACGATGCGCCGCGAGGGCTTTGAACTCGGCATCAGCCGCCCGCGCGTCCTGTTCCGCGACGAGGATGGCAAGCGCACCGAACCCTATGAAACGGTCGTTATCGATGTGGACGAGGAGTATTCGGGCACGGTCGTCGAGAAGATGAACCTGCGCAAAGCCGAGCTGACTGATATGCGGCCGAGCGGTGGCAACAAGACGCGGATCACGTTCAGCGCACCCGCGCGCGGCCTGATCGGCTATCACGGTGAATTCCTGTCCGACACGCGCGGCACGGGGATCATGAACCGGCTTTATGAGAAATACGGGCCGCACAAAGGCGTGATCGAAGGGCGCAAGAACGGCGTCCTGATCTCGAACGGCGCGGGCGAAGCGAACAGCTATGCGCTGGGGCCATTGGAAGAGCGCGGCATCCTGTTCGTGGCGCATCAGGAAGCGCTGTATGAAGGCATGATCGTCGGCGAAAATGCCAAGACCGACGACCTTGAAGTCAACCCGATGAAGACCAAACAGCTGACCAACTTCCGTGCGTCGGGCGGCAAGGACGATGCGATCCGCCTGACCCCGCCGAAGCGGATGACGCTGGAGCAGGCAATTGCGTATATCGACGATGACGAGTTGGTTGAGGTTACGCCGAAAAGCATCCGGTTGCGCAAGACGCATCTCGATCCGAACGAGCGGAAACGGGCGAGTAGGGCGAAGGCGGCTTAGAACTCACGTCAGTTTGAGTTCGCATCGCGGTCAATTATGACTCAGTATCAATCGACCGTATGGTGCTGACGACGATGTCCAGCGCGCCTTCGTCAATTGTAATGACGCCCTCGCCCTTCTCGCCGATCTGCTTTGGTTTTGCACCGCTGTTATCGTAAATCCAGGCACGGTCGGCTTGGTCGAGGAACCAGCGAAACTGCTCGAGTGACCGACCGTAGCGCTTGCGCACGTCGTCATCATCGACATCGTGCCCGCCTTTGGCAACGCGCAGTTTGATGCGTTCGATTGATCGCTCGGGACTGTCGAGAACGACGTAGATCAACCAAACTGCAAAGCCGAGTCCCTTGGCTTTGTTGACGAGACGCCGGTATTTTGCCGTCGAAAGCACTGTCTCGACGCCGATTGTTTTGTGAACGTCAATCGAAGCATCAAGCCAGGATTCGATGCGGATTACGGCCTTGAGATTGGCATCACCGAGCGGGACACTTTCCACATCGCGGATACGCACGGCGAGCAAGTCGGGATTGACGATCCAGACCGAACGCCTCTCCCATTCGAGATCGGCGTCGCGATAAACGCTGCTTTTGCCCGATCCATTGGGTCCAGCAACGATCAGGAAAACAGGTTGGTCAGCTTTTGGCGGGAGCACGGTCAGTCGCGCCCGTCACAAGCTTGTTTTCGCGACGAGCTTTGGCGACATTGCGGGTAAAGACGTACGTAAGGTCGTTACCGAATGTCTTGCTACCGCCGTCAAGCGTGCGGATGGTCGAAATCTTGCCAGCGCTGTGCACACGCTTTTCGGTGACAGCTGTCTGAGCTGTTTTTTTGACCGATCCCGTCGGCGTTTTTGAACGATCTACGAAGACAACGCGTGCCATAACCACTCCAATCCAACTCATAATATAGCGCAGAATGCATCATGCGAAAGATGCTTAAATTGCGGGCAGAGTTAGGCGTGAGCACAATCAAATCGAAAAAAGAACAAAACATAAACAAAACGCTGTCCTACAGCCCCCGACCCGGCGCATATCCTGTTCGGTTGCGAGTCGTTGGGTTGTGCGCGCCGGTATGGTTGAGGTCCTCGCGCTTGAGCAGGATCTGCGCGCCACCGACGGCCTTGGACAGACGCTCGGCGTGGTAGA
>JAYUQI010000085.1:0-12222 GCA_043756805.1 Sphingomonas sp. | reverse complement strand
CCCCGGCGCGACCAATGTCATCACAGGGATTACCGACGCGCTGATGGATTCGATCCCCATGGTTGTTATCACAGGTCAGGTGCCGACGAGCCTGATCGGCAGCGATGCGTTTCAGGAAGCCGATACGGTCGGCATCACACGCCATTGCACCAAGCATAATTATCTTGTGAAAGACCCTGCCCGCCTCGGCGATATTGTTCACGAGGCCTTCCATATCGCGACGTCGGGACGGCCCGGCCCGGTCGTGATCGATATTCCCAAGGATGTGCAGGTTGCGACCGCAACCTACCGCAATCCCGGCAAAATCCAGCACAAGACCTATCGCCCTGCCCTCAAGGCCGATGCGAAAGCGGTCGAGACTTTGGTCGAGATGCTGGCGGCGGCGGAACGACCAATTCTCTATACGGGCGGCGGGATCATCAATTCGGGGCCCGGTGCGGCGCAGATGCTGTGCGAATTGGCGCGGATTACCGGCGCGCCTGTGACATCAACGCTGATGGGTCTTGGCGCTTATCCAGCGAGCGGTGGCCAGTGGCTCGGGATGCTGGGGATGCACGGCACCTATGAAGCCAATATGGCGATGCATGGCTGTGACTTGATGGTCTGCCTCGGTGCGCGGTTTGATGACCGGGTGACGGGACGCCTCGATGCATTTTCGCCCAAATCGAAGAAAATCCATGTCGATATAGACCGCAGCTCGATCAATAAGATTGTGCGCGTTGACCTGAGCGTGGTTGGCGATGTCGGCCGCGTGCTGGAGGACGCGGTCAAACTGTTGAAAGCGCGGCAATTTCCCAAGGCTGACCTGTCGGCATGGTGGGCGCAGATCGACAAATGGCGCGCGAAAAAGTCGCTTGGTTTCGCCAGATCAAAGACCGAAATCATGCCGCAACACGCCGTGCGCGCGCTGTGGGAAGCGACGCACAAGCGCAACCCGATCATCACGACCGAAGTCGGCCAACACCAGATGTGGGCGGCGCAGCATTATGGTTTTGAATTGCCGAACAAATGGCTGACCAGCGGCGGGCTCGGGACGATGGGTTATGGTTTGCCCGCCGCGATCGGTGCGCAGATCGGCAACCCCAAGGCGCTGGTCATCGACATTGCCGGCGAAGCATCGATCCAGATGAACATTCAGGAACTGGCGACAGCGACGCAATATCGCCTGCCAGTCAAGATTTTCATCCTGAACAATGAATATATGGGCATGGTCCGGCAGTGGCAGGAACTCACCTATGAGAGCCGCTATTCAGAGAGTTACAGCGATTCATTGCCGGACTTTGTGAAACTGGGCGAGGCTTATGGGTGGAAGGGTATCCGCTGCTCGGATCCTGCTGATCTCGACGGCGCGATTGCTGATATGCTGGCGCACGACGGTCCGGTGATTTTCGACTGCATGGTTGCCAAACTGGCGAATTGCTTCCCGATGATCCCGTCTGGCGCGGCGCATACCGACATGATCCTCGATCCCGCTGGCGTAGTCGGGACGATGGATGATGAAGCGAAGGCGCTCGTCTGATGCACATCAAGACCGGCCCTATCGAGCGTCACACGCTTTCCGTTACGGTGGACAATGAATCGGGTGTGCTGGCGCGGATTGCGGGGATGTTTTCGGCACGCGGGTATAATATCGAGAGCCTGACAGTTGCCGACATCAGCGAGGATGATGCCGTCAGCCGCATTACGATTGTGACAAGCGGCACGGCGGCAGTGATAGAGCAGGTTGTGGCGCAGCTTGACCGGCTTGTGCCGGTGCACAAGGTGACCGACCTCACCGTGCTGGGCGAGCATGTCGAGCGCGAGCTGGCGCTGGTCAAAGTCGCGGGTGTCGGCGAGCACAGGATCGAAGCGCTGCGGCTGGCGGAGGTTTTTCGCGCCAATGTCGTCGATACGACGATTTCGAGTTTCGTGTTCGAAGTGACAGGCGCGTCGACGAAGATCGACCGGTTTGTCGAATTGATGGGCGAGATTGGTCTCGTCGAAGTTGCGCGGACCGGGATTGTCGCGATGGCGCGAGGGAAATTGGCGGTTTGACGCTGTGCTCCTGCGAAGGCGGGAGTTCTGGTAACATCATCATTTGTTGCGTTGGCAGGGCTCCTGCTTTCGCAGGAGCACATAAGGGAAGAAACAGATAATGCGCGTATATTATGATCGGGATGCCGACATCGGCCTCATCAAATCGAAGAAGATTGCCATCGTCGGCTATGGATCGCAGGGGCATGCGCATGCGCAGAACCTGCGTGATTCAGGTGTCACGGCGGTTGCGATTGCGCTGCGGCCCGGGTCGGCAACCGCAGCGAAAGCTGAAGGCGCAGGCTTCAAGGTGATGTCGAATGTCGATGCCGCGAAATGGGCGGACATTGTCATGATCCTCGCGCCTGACGAGCATCAGGCAGCGATTTATGCCGAGGATCTGGCGGCAAACCTGAAACAGGGCGCGACTCTGGCGTTTGCGCATGGGCTTAACGTGCATTTCGGCCTGATCGAGCCGCGCGCCGACCTCGACGTCATCATGATTGCGCCGAAGGGGCCGGGACACACCGTGCGCAGCGAATATGTGAAGGGCGGCGGCGTGCCGTGTCTGATCGCCGTACATCAGGACTCATCAGGCAACGCGCATGATGTGGGCCTGGCCTATGCGTCAGCCGTGGGCGGTGGCCGCAGCGGTATCATCGAAACCAATTTCCGCGAGGAATGCGAAACCGACCTGTTCGGCGAACAGGCAGTGCTGTGCGGCGGGATCACGCATCTGATCCAGGCCGGGTTCGAAACGCTGACCGAAGCGGGTTATGCGCCCGAAATGGCTTATTTCGAGTGCCTGCATGAAACCAAGCTGATCGTCGACCTGCTGTATGAAGGCGGCATTGCCAACATGCGCTATTCGATCAGCAATACGGCAGAATATGGCGACATCACGACCGGGCCGCGGATTATCACGGACGAAACCAAAGCCGAGATGAAGCGCGTGCTGGCCGACATCCAGTCGGGCCGTTTTGTGAAGAATTTCGTGCTCGACAACCGCGCGGGACAGCCCGAACTGAAGGCATCGCGCAAGGCAGCCGCAGCACATCCGATCGAAAAGGTCGGGGCCGAACTGCGCGCGATGATGCCGTGGATCGGGGCCAATCAGCTTGTGGACAAGGCCAAGAACTGACGGCTACGGTGGCAACTCCCCAGATAGGAGTCGCTACCCATGCGCCGCATAGCTCTCATCGCCCTCCCGCTGCTTATCGCCACCCCGCTGGTCGCCCAACAAATGGCCAAGCCGGGGTCGAAATCGACTGCCGCGATTACCGGCGGCACTTATACGGTTGACGCCGCGCACACGCTGATCGGGTGGCGCGTCGATCATATGGGGTTCAACGATTATTTCGGGATTTTCGGGGATGCCACGGGCACGCTGACGCTCGACCCTAAGAAGCCGAATTTTGCGAAAGTCGACATCACGATCCCGGTTTCAAAGCTGACGACGGCCAGCGCAGGCCTGACCGAGCATATGCTGCGCGCGGGCAAGAAGGGCGGGAAACCCGACTTTTTCGGCGCTGCCCCGGTCGATGCAAAATTTGTTTCCACGATGGTAATGGCCAAGGGCATGAAAGCGATGATCCACGGCAACCTGACGCTCAATGGCATGACCAAACCGGTCATTCTCGATGCCGAATTCGCCGGCGCGGGCAAAGCGCCGGCAATGATGGGCGGCAAGGAAAATGTCGGCTTCCATGCCAAGACCACGATCAAGCGCAGCGCGTTCGGACTCGGCTATGGCATTCCGGTCGTGTCGGATGCCGTCGCGCTCGACATTACCGTCGCGTTCCAGAAGTAAGCGGGCCAGAAGTAAGCGGGCCAGAAGTAAGTGGGCCAGAAATAAGCTGTCAGGCCGCGCGTTTGTCACGGATGTCAGCGAAACTTTCAAACAGCGCGCGCGTCGATTTGTCGGCGTCGCGCACAAAAGGGGCGACCATATCGACAAGTGCTGTGTCCTGACCCGAAACATCGCGGCAGAGCATGGCCCAGCCGCCGAAACTCCGGTCGGGCACTTCGCGGTCACGCAGGACGACGAGCGCGAAATGACGCGGATCTTTGGCGATGCGTTCGAAGGTTGACTGCACAGCATCGGGGCTGCCTTCGAGCACTTGAAGATAACGCACGCCGTCAAACATCAGCAATCCGGACAGGCCGTTTATAGCGTTTTTGCGCAGCGCGTGTCGCTCGATCGCGGCAAAAAGGTTGAGGTCGGCACCGTTTTGTGCAGTCGAGATATACGTGATTTGACGCAACATTATCCGGTCTTTCCAATCGAAGCTGGACTTCCTTAACCACAACACCGTAAACAAATAACTATGACGCCGTGTAGCGCCCTATTTCTTCGACTTACGCGCCCTTAGGCGCGATACGCCCGTGCGCTTGCCGCACACGCAGCCTAAGGGACAATTCAAACGCACTCGAAGACAACGAGACCTATTATGCTGCGCGATCCTTCCGTTAAGTACCGACCTTTTCCCCAGATCGACTTGCCCAACCGGCAATGGCCGTCGCGAACGATCACACACGCCCCGCGCTGGCTGTCGACCGACATGCGCGACGGGAATCAGGCGCTGATCGACCCGATGGACAGCGAGAAGAAACAGCGCTTTTTCGACATGCTGGTGCGGCTTGGCGTGAAGGAAATCGAAGTCGGGTTCCCGAGCGCGGGGGCGACCGAGTTTGACTTCATCAGTGGCCTCGTGCGCGGGTCCAGCGTGCCCGACGATGTCACGGTGCAAGTGCTGACGCAGGCGCGGCGCGACCTGATCGAGACGACCTTCCAGTCCCTCGAAGGCGCACCGCGTGCGATTGTGCATGTTTACAATGCCGTCAGCCCGGCGTGGCGGCGGATTGTGTTCGGCATGGAGCCGGCGCAGATCAAGCAGATCGCGGTCGATGCTGCGATGATATTGCGCGATGAAGCCGCCAAAAGGCCCGCGACCGACTGGCATTTTGAATATAGCCCGGAGACGTTTTCGACGGCGGAACTCGATTTCTCACTGGAGGTGTGTTCGGCTGTCATGGACGTCCTACAACCGACACCCGAGCGGCCGATCATCTTCAACCTGCCCGCCACCGTCGAAGCGGCGACACCGAATATCTATGCCGACCAGATCGAATACTTCGGGCGGCATATCCCCAAGCGCGATTGCGTTGTCATCTCGCTACACGCGCATAATGACCGCGGAACGGGCGTGGCGGCGACCGAGCTGGGCCTGATGGCGGGCGCAGACCGGGTCGAGGGATGTTTGCTCGGCAATGGCGAACGGACGGGCAATGTCGATCTCGTTACCGTGGCGCTGAATATGTACACCCAGGGGATCGATCCGGGGCTCGATTTCTCGGACATCGACAGTGTCGTCAAGACGGTCGAATATTGCACTGGCATCGCAACGCATCCGCGCCAGCCTTATGTCGGCGACTTGGTGTTCACCGCTTTTTCGGGATCGCATCAGGACGCGATCAAAAAGGGATTTGCGGCACAGGATGCGCGCAACGACCAATATTGGGATGTTCCTTATCTACCGATCGACCCCAAGGATCTGGGGCGCGATTATGAAGCGGTGATCCGCGTCAATTCGCAAAGCGGCAAGGGTGGCGTGGCGTGGGTGCTCGAGCAGGACAAGGGGCTGAAACTGCCGAAGCGGATGCAGGCCGATTTCAGCCGCCATGTTCAGGCACTGGCCGACGAGTTGGGCCGCGAATTGCAGGCAGTGGACATCTGGGGCGCGTTTGAAAAGGCGTATCTTGGCGCTGGCCGGTTTGACCTTGGCGATTATGAAGAAACCAAGGCGAGCAATGGCGACCGGATTTTCGCAGGCAAGATTGTTGTCGACGGCATTGAACAATCGGTGAGCGGTCGCGGCAACGGGTTGATCTCGTCGGTCGTCGCCGCCGTGGACGGGCTCGGCGTTGGTCTCGACGTAATCGACTATACCGAACATACGCTGGGTATCGGCAGCGATGCGCAGGCGGCGGCGTATCTCGAATGCCGGACGGCGGCGGGCGGGACGGTATGGGGTGTCGGCATCGACGCCGACGTGGCTACAGCGAGTGTTCGCGCGGTTTTGGGCGCGGCTAACGCGGTTTGAACGAAATCCTTCTTCGTGTCTTTGTGGCTTCGTGTGAGTCAATTTTTCTCACACGACGCCACAAAGACACAAAGGAAGAAGGTCAAATGGGCGGCGTTACTGAATGCCCTGTACCGAACTTGTAGGCCGCTATCGCCTCCCACGGACCGCCGCGATACCACCAGGCCGCGAGGCCGGTGAGCGCCAGCGGGCGGGGTCTGAAATCTGCGCTCAGCTGATCGAGCAACGCCCGTGCTTCGGGGGCTTTGACCTTGTTCTGCACCGTCACATGCGCGCGCCACGGGTTGCGGTCTTGCGGCAACAGCATCGGGGCAAAACGTTCGGCGATACGGGCACGAATGTCTTCGAGATCGGGGCTTTCGATGCGGAAGGCAACGCCGCCGCCGAGGTTGATCAGGCCCGAAAGGCGCGCCTGCGGATCGTTGCCGCGGGCTTCGTCGCGGAGGAGTTGCTTGAGTTCATCGGCGCACGAAGGCGGCAAATGGTGGAACAGCGTGAGGTGTGCGCGCAGGACGTTACGCTCGGGCGGGAAATGGGTGCGGCGCAGGCCGTCGAGGTACGCGAAATCGGGGGCACCGATCAACGCGGTGACAATGATCGGGGCGGTCATCTGCGCCCGAACAACTTCTCAATATCGGCATGCGCCAGTTTCACCCAAGTCGGGCGGCCGTGGTTGCACTGGCCCGAATGCGGGGTGACTTCCATTTCGCGGAGGAGCGCGTTCATTTCGGCGACCGAGAGGATGCGCCCGGCGCGGACCGAGCCGTGGCAGGCCATGGTGCCGGCGACGGCGTCGAGGCGTTCTTTTAGGGATAACGCTTCGCCATAAGCCGCGAGTTCGTCGGCAAGATCAGTGACGAGGCCTTTGACATCGGCCTGTCCCAGCATCGCTGGCACACCGCGCACGAGCATGGCGGCGGGGCCGAAGCGTTCGAGGTCGAGGCCAAACTCGGACAACTCGGCAGCGCGCGCTTCGAGGCGGTCGCAGGCAGGTTCGTCGAGTTCGACGACTTCGGGGAGAAGCAACGACTGCATCGCGACGCCGCCCTCCGCGGTCGCCTTGCGCATCCGTTCGAGGACGAGGCGTTCATGTGCGGCGTGCTGGTCGACAATGACGAGCCCGTCTTGGGCTTCGGCAACGATATAGGTGGCGGCAACTTGGCCCCGCGCGACGCCCATCGGGTAGTGGGGGACGGGTATGTCGGCGGGTTCGGCGCGAGCGGCGGGATGTGGCGTGTAATCGTGATGCACGTCCCAGACGGTCGATTGATAGGGGCCACCCCCGACCCCTCCAGCAAGGGCTGGAGGGGAGAAATATGCACTACGACTCCCCTCCACACCTTTGTGGAGGGGTTGGGGGTGGCCTGCTTGACTGGTCCACGCCCCCAAAGCCGCCGCGCTCGGCCTTGGCTGGCTGCGGTGCCCTGCGCCATCCAGCGCCGCGCGCAGGCCGCTGACAATCAAGCCACGGACAAGGCCGGGATCGCGGAAGCGGACTTCGGTTTTGGCGGGATGGACATTGACGTCGACCATATCGCTGGGGACGTCGAGGAACAGTGCAACCACTGCGTGCCGGTCTCTGGCAAGCATGTCTGCGTAAGCGCCCCTGACCGCGCCGATCAGGAGACGATCCTTCACCGGCCGCCCGTTGACGAAGAGATATTGGTGGTCGGCGATCCCACGATTGAAGGTCGGCAGTCCCGCAACGCCGCCGAGCGTGATGCCTTCGCGATGGAAATGTACGGCGACACTATTCTCGATCAGCATTCGATCCGTGAGCGCCGCAACGCGCGACGGCTGATCCTCAGCCTGCACCGCCAAAGTGCGCCGTCCATCATGTTCGACCGAAAAGCCAATGTCGGGCCGCGCCATCGCGAGCCGTTTCACGACGTCGATGCAGGCAGCATATTCGCTGCGCGGCGAGCGGAGAAACTTGCGCCGCGCAGGGACTTTTTCGAACAGCCCTTCGACCAGGACACGCGTCCCCGGGGGAAGCGCATGCGGGCCTTCATTGACCAGCGCGCCGTTATCGACCACGCGCACCCAGCCCTCGCCGCCCGCGATCCGGCTTTCGATCGTTACCCGTGCAACGCTGGCAATCGAGGGCAAGGCCTCGCCGCGAAAGCCCATCGTCGTCACGGATTCGATGGCGTCGGTCGGCAATTTCGATGTGGCGTGGCGTTCGAGAGCCAAAGCGATGTCGCCCGCAGTCATGCCGCAGCCGTCATCACGGACGTCAATGCTGTCGGTACCACCCGCCGCAAGCCGCACGTCGATCCGCGTTGCCCCGGCATCAATCGCGTTTTCGACAAGTTCCTTGAGCGCGGCCGCCGGGCGCTCGACAACCTCGCCCGCTGCGATGCGATTAACCAGGTGTTCGGGCAGGCGGCGTATTGACATATAGAGGGCAGTAGCCCAATCGGCGGCATCCCGCGACCCGGCCGCTGCGGAAATAATTATATTTTATCCGCGGCCCAAAAACACCGAGTTTTTCCCGCAATGAAGAATCCGTTTTCACGTTTTTTCAAGTTCATGAGCCACGACATGGCAATCGATCTTGGCACCGCCAATACCGTCGTTTACGTCCGCGGCCGTGGCATCGTTTTGAACGAGCCATCGGTTGTCGCCATCGAGACAATCAACGGTGTAAAGCGCGTCAAGGCCGTCGGTGATGATGCCAAGATGATGATGGGCAAGACGCCTGACAGCATACAGGCCATCCGTCCGCTACGTGATGGCGTGATCGCGGACATCGATGTGGCCGAGCAGATGATCAAGCATTTCATCCTGAAAGTGCATGGCGGCAAGAAAAGCCCGCTGCGCTGGCCGGAGATCGTCATTTGCGTGCCATCGGGATCGACGTCGGTCGAACGCCGCGCAATCCGCGATGCGGCATCGAATGCAGGCGCGTCGCAAGTCTGGCTGATCGAAGAGCCGATGGCGGCCGCGATTGGCGCCGATATGCCGGTCACCGAACCGATCGGGTCGATGGTCGTGGACATCGGCGGCGGAACAACCGAAGTTGCCGTCCTGTCACTTCGCGGTGTGGCCTATTCGACGTCGGTGCGGGTCGGCGGCGACAAGATGGACGAAGCGATTGTTTCCTATGTCCGCCGCAATCACAACTTGCTGATCGGCGAAGCCACCGCCGAACGGATCAAGAAGGAAGTCGGCATTGCCAAGCCGCCCGCAGACGGCATCGGCCTGACCATCCACATCAAGGGTCGCGACCTTGTCAACGGCGTGCCCAAGGAAATCACGATCAATCAGGGGCAGATTGCCGAAGCGCTGTCGGAGCCGGTCGGAACAATCGTTGAAGGCGTTCGCATCGCACTTGAGAATACCGCGCCCGAACTGGCCGCGGATATTGTTGATCAGGGGATCGTGCTGACGGGTGGTGGCGCATTGCTACAGGGGCTGGATGAAGTGTTGCGCGACGAAACCGGTTTGCCGGTCACAGTCGCCGACGACCCCCTCACCTGTGTCGCACTCGGCACGGGGCGCGCACTGGAAGATCCAATCTTCCGCGGCGTGCTCCAGACTGCCTGACGGGGCGTAAGCGGTCATGGCGCCGCCGTCCCGCGCGCGCCAGGGCTTTTCAAAGCGCGCACAGCTTGGGCTGTTCACCAGCTACGTCATTGCCGTGGTCGGCATCCTCGTTGGGCTCTTGCTGGCGCTCACGGCACGCTTTGATCCATCCGGGCATGCCGCCATTCAGGGACTTTTCGCCGATATTACGTCACCCGTCGCAAAAGGGGGACGAGCTCTCGTCGGCACAGTTGCTTCAGGCTATGATGGCGTGTCCGCCTATATCGATGCAGGATCGAAAAACCGCGCCATGGAAGCCGAATTGCGCCAGAACCGTGCTGCCCTGATCGAAGCCAAAGCGACGGCGCGCGAAAATTACCGGCTGAAGCGGCTGTCGCATCTGATCGGGGATAATCCCGGTGCAATTGTATCGGCACAGTTGATTGCGTCGACAGGGGCGAGTGCACGGCGTTATGCAACGCTGTCGGCAGGTGCATCGCAGGGGGTGACGGGCGGGCAACCCGTCCGGACATCAGAGGGATTGGTCGGACGTGTCGTGGCCGCCGGTCGTGTCACGGCGCGGGTTTTGCTTATCACCGACGGTGGTGCCGTCGTGCCCGTGCGGCGCTTGTCCGACGGGCAACCCGCACTGGCAACAGGGCGCGGCGATGGTGCCCTCGACATCCGCGCGCTGCAAGCCGGCAGCAATCCGTTCAAGGCGGGCGATGTCTTTGTCACATCGGGCGCAGGCGGGATTTATCCGCCGGATATTCCCGTGGCACTGGCCAAGATCGAGCGCCGCGATTTGACCATTGCCAGGCCGCTGGCGGACCCGGCGCGTCTCGACTTTGCGATTGTCCTGCCACCCTATGTCGCGCCGGACCCGACTTTACCGCCTGCCCCAGTCGTCCCCTGATATGGCGCTGCTCCCCCGTCGAGACCGATTTGCGCCGCCACCGACGGCATTTGAACAGCAGTTGATCCCGGTGGTTTCGGTCCTGCTGGCGTCGCTTGTGCCGTTATTGCCGATGATCGCGAGTACGCCGGTCGTGCCACCGTTCGGCTATATGATGCTGCTGTGCTGGCGACTGATGCGCAATGACCTGTGGCCGGTCTGGGCTGCATTGCCGCTGGGTGCCTTCGATGACCTGTTCAGTGGTGCGCCGATTGGCACAGCAGCAGCGCTGTGGACCATGAGCTTTATCGCGATTGATATGATTGACCGCCGCTGGGTGTGGCGCGACCACCTTCAGGATTGGGGGATCGCGGTTGCCCTTGTTGCGATTTACCTTGTGCTGGCGTTGTGGTTAAGTGGTGGCGGGCTACCGCTTGTGATGCTGCTCCCGCAAATCGTATTTTCCGCACTGCTCTTTCCGGTTGTCGCGCGCGTTACTGCAATGCTGGATCGCTGGCGGCTCGGGCGATGAAGTGGCCGCGCCTTATCTTTGACAAAAAAAGCGTCAGCGAAGCGCAGGCGCAATTCGCATTCAGTCGACGAAGTTTCGTTCTCGGCGGCGCGCAGCTTTCGATTGGGGCGCTGCTCGCGACACGGATGGCGTATCTCTCGATTTTCGAAAACGAGCGTTATGCGCTTCAGGCCGAAAGCAACCGTGTTAACCTGTCGCTCATTCCGCCGCGGCGCGGCTGGATTATCGACCATATGGGACAGCCGCTCGCCCTCAATCGCACTGTGTTTCGCGTCGACATCATTCCCGACCGTGTCAAGGATGTCCCTGCGACGCTCGACACGTTGACGCAGATCCTCAAACTGACCCCAGATGAGCGCGACCGCATTGCCCGCGACGTTGAAAAGGGGGCGGGATTCCAGCCGGTGCAGGTTGCCGAAAACCTCGATTGGGAACGCTATGCCGCGATCAGCATCCGCGCTCCTGATCTGCCGGGCGTGCAGCCGGCACAGGGCTTTGCCCGCTATTATCCCGAAGGTGCTGCCGTCGGTCATCTCCTCGGCTATGTCGGTGCAGCGTCTGCCAAGGATTACGAGAAAACCAAAGACCCGCTTTATGTCACGCCGGGATTCAAGATCGGCAAGGAAGCCATAGAGCGCGTGATGGAGCCCAAGCTGCGCGGCGAACCCGGCGCACGGCGCAGCGAAGTGACCGCGCGCGGCAAGCTGGTGCGCGAGCTTGCCACGCGACCCGACGTCACCGGCGATACACTGAAGTTGACCATCGATGCGGGATTGCAAGCCTATGCCGCGCGACGGTTGGGCGAAAATTCGGGTGCTGTTACTGTTATTGATACACTGACCGGCGGTATTCTCGCGATGGCATCGATGCCGGCTTATGATCCCAACAGCTTTTCCGACGGCATCGGTCAGATGGAATGGAAAATGTTGTCGCAGGACGAACGTCGACCGCTGGTGAATAAGGCACTGCAATCGCTGTACCCGCCGGGATCGACATTGAAGCCGATGGCAGCGCTAGCACTGCTGGCGGATGGCGTGACCCCGGATGAAACGGTTTTCTGTGGCGGCGGCTACCGCCTCGGCAACCGCGTGTTCCGCTGTCTTGGGCGACACGGCACGGTCAACATGAAGCGCGCCATCGCCAAAAGCTGC
>JAYUQI010000084.1:0-34292 GCA_043756805.1 Sphingomonas sp. | reverse complement strand
GGACGACCGTGAACATCGAATATGTCTCGGCAAACCCGACGGGACCAATGCATATGGGGCATTGCCGCGGTGCTGTGGTCGGCGATGCGCTGGCGAGCTTGCTTGAGTATGCCGGGCACAAGGTCATCCGCGAATATTATGTCAACGATGCGGGCGGGCAGGTCGATGTCCTCGCGCGGTCGGTGCATCTGCGGTACCGCGAGGCGCTGGGCGAGACGGTCGGGATAGCTGAAGGATTATATCCGGGCGATTATCTTGTGCCGGTTGGGCAGGCGTTGGCGACAGAATTTGGCGATGCCTATGTCGGTAAGCCTGAGACCGATTGGCTGAAATTGTTCCGCGAACGGGCGGTGGCGGCGATGATGGAACTCATCCAAACCGACCTTGCAAAGCTCGGTATCCGTCATAATGTGATTGCGTCCGAAGCGGCCGTGCAGGCCGCGAAGAAACCCGAAGCCGCCGAAGCCGTGCTGCGTGCGGCGGGCCTCGTCTATGATGGCCAGCTTGAAGCTCCCAAAGGCGAAGTCGATCCTGACTGGGAGCCGGTCACGTTGCCGCTGTTCCGTTCGACGCAGTTCGGCGATGATCAGGACCGCCCGATCCGCAAGTCTGACGGCAGCTGGACCTATTTCGGGGCCGACATGGCCTATCATTTCCAGAAAAGCGAAACCGCAGACGCGCTGATCGACATCTGGGGCGCGGATCATGCGGGGACGGTGAAACGCATTCGTGCCGCTGTGTCCGCGCTGACAGGCGGGAAGCCGTTCGATGTGAAGCTGATCCAGATGGTCCGGTTGCTCCGCAACGGCGAGCCGGTGAAAATGTCCAAACGCTCGGGCAATTTCGTCACACTCGCCGATGTTGTCGAGGAAGTCGGCAAGGACGTGGTCCGCTTCACGATGCTGACGCGCAAGGCCGATGCGCAGATGGATTTCGACTTTGCCAAGGTCGTCGAGGCGTCGAAAGACAATCCGGTATTCTACGTCCAATATGCGCATGCGCGGATTTGTTCGCTGGGGCGCAAGATTGTCGAGGCATTCCCAGATACCGTTATCCCTGAGCCTGTCGAAGGGCTGTCCTTCGCTGGAGCCGAGGGTTCAGAAATAAGTACAAGGCTTCGACAAGCTCAGCCCGAACGGCATTTGCTGGAACAGCTTGATGCTGAAGACCTCGAAATAGTTAAATTCGCAGCACAATTTCCGCGAATCGTCGAGTCGGCAGCCGCGAGCCGCGAGCCACACCGCATTGCCTTCTATCTTTTTGATCTGGCGGCCGCTTTTCACGGCTATTTCAATATGGGCAATGACCGGCCTGATCGGCGCGTCCTGATGGTTAATCGTCCCGAATTGACACAGGCACGACTCTATTTAGCGAATGGTATAGGACAAATTATCCGTAATGGTCTGGCGATCATGGGGGTCCGCGCTGCGGAGGAGATGTAATTATGACTGATAACGACCGCGACACACTGCCTTTGCAGGACGAGGATCGGCTCCCCTGGCTCGAAGCGGTTGACGATGATGGCGATGCGGAAACGATCTCGACCGGCAAGCTGATCGGCTTTGCCGTGGCGGCGATTGTTGCGCTTGGCGTGGTCATCGCGGGCGTCTCTCTATTGCGCAGCCAACCGGGGCCAACGGGTGACGGCAAGCTGATCGCTGCACAGGAGGGCGATTACAAGGTTCGTCCCGATGCGCCGGGCGGCATGAAAGTCGAAGGACAAGGCGACAGCAGCTTTGCCGCGTCCGAAGGCGCCGAAGCCAATGGCAAGATCGATACCAACGCAGCGTCCGAAACGCCCGTAAAGGGTGCCAAGGCGGTGCTGCCCAAGCCCGGCTTCAGCGGCGCACCGGCCAAGCCCGTCGCAACGGCGGCTGTCCCTGCATCGGGTGGCAAGCTGGTGGCCGCACCGCCCGCCAAACCATTGCCCAATGTTGCGATGGCTGCGCCGAGTGGTTCGCTGGTTCAGCTGGGCTCGTTTGGTTCGGAAGCCAAAGCGAACGAAGCGTGGACGACACTGGCCAAACGTTTCGGCTATTTGTCAGCGCTGCCCAAATCGGTGGTGACGGCCCAAGTTAACGGCAATCAGGTATATCGCCTTCGCGCGAATGCTGGCGGTCAGGCCTCGACAATCTGCGGCAAGCTGAAAGTCGCGGGCGAAAATTGCATGATTGTGAATTAGGCGAAACTGCTCCCCTCCACGCTTTCGCGGAGGGGCTGGGGGTGGTCCTCCTGCTGGATCGGGCATCACTGATTTGACAAAGCAGCCACCCCCAGCCCCTCCAGCAAGGGCTGGAGGGGAGAAGAAAGTGGCGCTACAAGCCGCCGTATGAAGCCCGTCATCTTTGGCCTGTCCGGTCCGGTTCTGACTGCCGCCGAACGCCGCTTTTTCGCCGCAGCTGATCCTGCGGGCTATATCCTGTTCAAACGCAATATCGTTGATGAGGCACAAGCGCGGGCGCTCACCGATGACTTGCGCACGCTTCATGGCCGCGAGACGTTGCCGATCCTGATTGATCAGGAAGGCGGACGGGTGGCGCGGATGGGGCCGCCGATTTGGCCAGCGTTTCCGGCTGCTGCACTATTCGACGCCCTTTATGAACGTGCACCGATTTCCGCACTGGAAGCTGTGCGGGTCAATGCGCGCGCAATCGGGCTGACGCTTGCCGATGTCGGGATCAATGTGAACATCGCGCCGGTGCTCGATGTGCGTCGTGCCGAAACGCATGCGGCGATCGGCGAGCGGTCGTTCAGCGATGACCCGGTTCGTGTTGCCTCATTCGGCGCGGCGATGCTCGACGGCTTGCGGCAGGCGGGCGTGATCGGCGTCGTCAAACATATGCCGGGGCAAGGGCGCGCGACAGTCGATACGCATCATCATCTGCCGGTGGTCGCCGCAAGTGAAGCCGAACTCGCAGACGATCTGCTCCCGTTCGAGCGTTTGCATGATGCACATATGGCGTTGACGGGGCATGTCATGTTCAATGCGTGGGATGCTGCCAACCCCGCAACAATGTCCGAAACAATCATCCGTGACATCATTCGCGGGCGGATTGGTTTTGACGGGCTGTTGATAAGCGACGATCTCGACATGGCAGCGCTTTCGGGTGATATTGCGTCGCGCGCTGTGGCCTGCCTTGCGGCGGGGTGCGATGTGGCGCTGCATTGTTCGGGGACGATGGAAGACATGGTCGCGATTGCCGATAGCGTGTCAGAGATGTCTGACTCCGCGATTCAGCGATTGGCCGCTGCAATGGCGACAATTACGCCTTCTATTGATTATGAACTGATCCCTGAATTGATCGCCAAGTGCGACGAATTGCTCGCGCTTGTCTGAGCAGGACGGCCTCACGCTGGACCTTGGCGCGTGGGAAGGGCCGCTTGACCTGTTGCTCGCGCTCGCCCGCGCACAAAAGGTCGATTTGCGCGAGATTTCGATCCTTGCGCTGGTCGACCAATATCTTGCGTATCTGAAGCGAGCCGGTGCCATCGAACTCGAACAGGCTGCCGATTATCTCGTGATGGCGGCGTGGCTGGCCTATCTCAAATCCTGTCTTTTGTTGCCCAAGGCCGAGCAGGAAGACCCCAGCCCGGAAGAACTGGCATTCCGTTTGCAACAGCGTCTGCGGCGACTTGACGCGATGCGCGAGGCGGGCGCGCGTTTGATGGCCCGCGACCGGATAGATCGCGACGTCTTTGCCCGTGGGCGTCCGGAAGGGTTGAAGACTGACAAGAAGATTATGTGGCAGGTGAGTTTGTATGAGCTCCTCGGTGCCTATGGCCGCGTAAACGCGCGCACCGCACCAGTGCTGCACCAAGTGGCGCGGCGACCGGTGATGACGCTCGAGGCCGCGATGCAGCGGATCGAGGCGATGCTCGGGCGGATCGGCGACTGGACAGCAATCGCTGCGTTCCTGCCAAGGGATGGCAATCCCGATTTCCGGCGGTCGGCCTTGGCCTCGACGGTAGTCGCGACGTTGGAGATGGCACGGCGCGGGCTTGTCGACATCCGGCAGGATGATGCGTTCGGGCCGATTCTGGTGAAAGCAGCATGATGGTTTCCGAGCAAGCCCGCGCGGTTGAGGCGCTACTTTTTGCCAGTGAGAGTCCGCTGGCGGTCGAAGAAATCACGCGACGACTGGACAGCGGCGGCGTGGAGATTGCGCTGGCGGAACTGACCGAAGCCTATGCCGGTCGCGGGATTAACCTCGTCGAGCGCGGGGGGCGATGGCATTTCCAGACCGCGCCCGACATGGCGCATCTGCTGCGTGAAACGCGCGAGGCCTCGCGCAAATTGTCGCGCGCCGCCATAGAGACGCTGGCCATAATCGCCTATCAGGAGCCCGTCAGCCGTGCCGAGATCGAAGCCATTCGCGGGGTGCAAATCTCGAAGGGCACGCTTGATGTGTTGATGGAAGCCGGGTGGATTGTCCCCGCCGGGCGAAGGCAAGTGCCGGGCCGTCCGTTGACCTATGCGACCACGCCCGACTTTTTAACGCATTTCGGTTTATTGGATCGCCGCGACCTGCCGGGCATTGATGATTTGCGCGCGGCGGGCCTGCTTGACCGGGTTTCCGATGATGATTTCATCGGTGATCTGGAAACGGCGGATGAAGACGACTAGATAGGGTTAACACCGAGGGAGATTCGTGATGGGTGGCCTGAGCATTTGGCACTGGCTGATTGTTGGTATTTTGGTCCTCTTGCTGTTCGGCAAGAGGCGCTTTTCCGACATGATGGGCGACGTTGCCAAGGGGCTGAAGAGCTTCAAGAAAGGCATTGCCGAGGATGACACCGTCGAACCCGCCAAGCCCGCACCGCTGATCGAGGGCAAGTCGGCGGCAGATATTATCGCCGAGCATGAAGCGGCCAAGGCTGCCGCTGCAAAGACAGAGATTTAAGTATTTCCGTATCCCTGAGCTTGTCGAAGGGTTGTCCTTGTCTTTGCATTGCTGACGAAGGAAAGGCAGCCCTTCGACAAGCTCAGGGATACGGTTTTATTATGGCTTGGAGCCTTGATGTTCGACGTTGCCCCCACTGAACTTTTGCTCGTGGCGGTTGTCGCGCTGGTCGTGATCGGCCCGAAGGATTTGCCCAAGGCGATGCGGATTGTCGGGCAGTGGGTTGGCAAAGCGCGTGGCATGGCGCGCCATTTCCGCAGCGGCTTTGACAATATGATTCGCGAATCCGAACTCGCCGACATGGAAAAAAAGTGGAAAGAGGAAAACGAGCGGATCATGGCCGCCAATCCTGTTCCCGCGTTGGAAGCGCCCGTAGAGTCGACGCCGGTGACCGATGAGAAACCGGCGTGAGTGACGGCGAACTTGACGACAGCAAGGCTCCGCTTCTTGATCATCTGATCGAATTGCGGCGTCGGTTGTTGTGGTCCGTATTGGCGTTGGTCGTTGCGTTCGGTTCCTGCGTCTATTTCGCGCGCCATATCCTCGAATTTCTCGTGGCCCCAATGCTGGCAGCAGGACAGACCAAAGTCATTAACACTGAAGTGTTCGGCGGCTTTGTTGTCGAACTTAAAGTCGCGTTTTTCGCGGCAATGATGATCGCGTCGCCGGTCATCGCAAACCAGATCTGGCTGTTCGTTGCACCCGGCCTTTACAAAAAAGAGCGGCGCGCGATGCTGCCCTTCATGATGGCAACGCCGGTGCTGTTTACGGCGGGCGCAAGCCTTGCCTATTTCATCGCCATCCCGATTGCGCTCAAATTTCTGCTTGGCTTTCAGGGCGATCTCGGCGGCGTCACGCAGGAAGCCTTGCCCGACATCGGCAATTATCTGAAATTCGTCATGCAATTCATGTTCGGCTTTGGGTTTTCGTTCCTGATGCCGGTGCTGCTCATGCTGCTCGAGACTGTCGGCATTGTCACACGCGACCAACTGGTTGCCGCACGCCGTTATGCGATTGTCGGTGCGTTTGCGATTGCCGCTGTTCTAACGCCGCCCGATATCGGGTCGCAGCTGTTGCTCGCGGTGCCGCTCTGCTTGCTTTACGAACTGACGTTGATTGCAACCTGGTTCACACAGCGCCGCCGCAAACGCGAAGCGGATGCCGAAACCGAAGCAGCTTAGTCGACGGTCTTTTCGACCGAGCGCCCGACGGATTCCACGTCGCGGCCAACGCCTTTGACCGTGTTGCAGGCACTGAGCGCAACGAGGCTCAGGAGACTGATGGTGATGATTGATCTGCGCATAATGTCGCCTTTCCGCTTGATGACAAATTATTGAGCCCGGAAGCGCGTCTTGGGGGTTGACGACGCTTCCGGGCTCATGTTCCGGACAGCGAAAGCGGGGGGGCAAATGCTCGCTGTCCGCACAAGTAAACGGTCGACTGCAAAAAGGGTTCCCATCAGCGCATTGATTTTTTCAGTTTGTTTCGGGGCGGCGTAATATGGTGAAATCAATGTCAAATGCGCCCGACTCTTTGTCATGTGTCATCGGCTCCCGGAGCTGTCGCGAAAGCCCCTCGAGCACGCGGGCATAGCGCCCCGCCAACCGTTCCGTCATTGCGGGCGTTGCGATCAAGGCCGATGATGCCAGCGTCAAATGGGCTTTTTCGCTCACATCGCCATCGGTGATCGCAATGGCAATCGACGCCGCAGGGTCAACGGTGATCGACAGTTCAACCAGTTCGGTGACCAGAAATGCGATGGCGACGGCATTGTCCTGACTGACGCCAAAACGCGGTGAATCGACCGAAATCGCAGCAGCCGTCGTGTCGGCGGCGGCAACCGCGCGCAAATTTGCCGCCAGTTCGCCAAGCAGCCCCTTGATGTCGATGCCGTCGCCCGAATCAAGTTCGGCATAATGATTGCGATGAACGATCGACAGCGCATCGACACGGCGCTGGATGGCGGCATAGGCCGTAACGGCATCGGGCGATTGCGCGCCGCGGGCATGCAGCGAAATCAGGCTGGCGATGACCTGAAGATTGTTTTTGACGCGGTGATGAACCTCACGCGTTGCCTTGGTCTGGTCGGCGAGCGCGGCCGCCATCTTCGCTTCATGCAAGCTGATTTCATCGCCGAACTTTGCGAAAGTCTCGCCAAGGTCCCGAATCTCTCGCGCTGGCGTCCTTACCGGCGGCAGACTGAATTTGGTGCCGGGCACATGCCCTGCAACAGCAAGACGCAAGCTGCGCAGCGGGCGGATCAGCAGGCGATCAACAACCAGGAAACCAATCAGCGCCGCCGATGCCCACATCAGCAGCGGCAGAAACGTCAGCAAGGCTTCGGTCGTGCCAAAGGGGACATCAGCGGCGGCGATCGACAGCGATAGCCCGAGCAGACCGACAGGGGACGACACGGTTTCATAGCCGAGCGACAAGGCCCGCTTCGGTGTGCGAAGTGGCAAATTTGACTGCTCGTTCGACAATGTCGTGGTATAAGGCACCGCAAGCGTTGAGGGTTGCGAAAAGCCAGCCAGCGTTGCCGCAGGGTATCGCACAAAAACGACAGCCGTGCCGCGCGCGGCGGGCACACGCACGTCAAGCGTTTCGCCATTAACGATTGCATCGGGCTGGCTGTCGGGATTGATCGTCGATGGACGTGGCGGGGCAAAGCCGGGCGTGGCACAAAGCGGTGCACTTGCCGCGCCGAACACCGCATATTGCGACACGCGCCCGACATGGGCCGCAAAGATGGCCGACAGACGCGCGCAAACATCGTCGGGCGCGTCCGCTGCTGCGATGGCATTTGCCGCTCTGCGCATTGCGCTGACGTCGCCAGCAAGTTCAGCGCTAAGTTTGCGCGTGCTTTCGGTCAGAGCGACACGAAGGTCTGCACTCCGCTGAACGTCAGCGGTGCGCGTTGCCGCGAGCGATGCGAACAGCGCAACAAGGCCGAGGGGAAGAAGGGCCAGCGTAATCGCCGACAGAATCTTGATGCCGGTGGAAAGGCGCCCGAAACGATCTGCGAGACTGGACACTGGCACCTCCGACGGGAAAGTTTCAGCGCAGCTTGCTCAGAAGATCGAGCATTTCCGGCGGGATCTCTTCATTGACAGCGCTGTCATAAGCAGCGCGCAGTGCACTGCCGATGTCACGTTCGCTGTTTGGATTGCGGGCCTGAACGGACGACGGGCGACCACCGGCGGGCGGCGATTTTGACATTTTCCCTTCCGCCACTCGAACAATCCCCTTGTCATACGCCCCCGCGCCGCCTTTGAAAGCAGGCAAAATCTGCGTTCTTCAGCCCCGAGCGCTATCGAATAATATCGTGCGCGCATGAACAAAAGAAACAAATTCACCGCTCGATTGTTCCAACCTTACGGATAAGTTTACCAAAGACAATGATTTGAACGCTGCCGACTTGCATAAGGCGCGGCGCTGGTCGAAATCGGGAGTCGAAAGTCCGGATCGTTCAGGAGGATCGCTCACTATGTCGCTCGGCCAGCAAATCGCTCCACATCTCGCGTTTCTCCGCCGATATGCACGGGCGTTGACGGGGAATCAGGGGCATGGTGACGCTTATGTCCGTGCCACGCTCGAAGCGATTGTCGCTGCGCCCGACGAATTTCCGCGTGACGTTGATGTCAGGCTTGGCCTGTATCGGACGTTTCACGCTGTCTGGGGATCAGGCAATCTTGGCAGCGATCCGGACGAAAGCGCGACGGGTCGCGAGCAATTGGCGCAGGCGCGGCTTGCGCGGATTACACCCCTGTCGCGCCAGACATTGCTGCTGACAGCAATGGAGGGCTTTGCGCATGAGGATGCGGCTTATCTGCTCGACATTGCGGCTGGTGATGTCGCGGGCTTGCTCGACGAAGCGCTGAGCGAGATCGAAGCGCAGACACGGTCGGCGGTTCTCATCATCGAAGATGAACCGATGATCGCGATGGATCTTGAAACGATTGTGCGCGACCTTGGCCATGATGTGACGGGTGTTGCTGTCACACGCGATGAAGCGATCGCTGCGGTTCGTGACCGACGTCCCGGTTTGGTCCTTGCGGATATTCAGCTTGCCGATGACAGTTCGGGGATAGACGCGGTTAAAGACATTCTCGCCGAGTTTTCCGTGCCGGTCATTTTCATCACGGCATTTCCCGAACGACTGCTGACGGGCGAGCGCCCCGAACCCACTTTCCTCATCACAAAGCCGTTCCAGCGTGCGACTGTTAAGGCTGCAATTGCCCAAGCGTTGTTTTTCGACGCCGAAACCGTTCCGGCGGCGTGACGGGACGCGACAAGCGGGCTAAGCGTTGCGGTGAAGTTAAGCGGGTAACGCATGATTGAGGAAGAGACCGGAAACGGCATCCCCACCGAACGGACCGCATTGTCCGACGAAGATTTCCGGACGCAGCTTGCGGCGGTTATTCCCCAGTTGCGTGCTTTTGGCCGCTCGCTTTCAGGCAACCGCGATACGGGGGATGATCTGGTTCAGGAAACCCTGCTCAAGGCATGGGCCGCGCGCGACCGTTATGAAGCCGGCACAAACCTGCGCGCGTGGACGTTCATCATTTTGCGCAACCTGTTCCTGTCGCAAATGCGGCGTAACCGGTTTCGAGGGGAATGGGACGATCTGGTTGCCGACAAGATATTGTCTGCTCCCGCCAGCCAGGACAAGCATGTCGAGCTTGGCGATCTTCAGCGCGCGCTCCAATATTTGCCCGAAACGCAGCGCGAAGCCTTGATCCTGGTTGGCGCGGGGGGCTTTGCCTACGAAGAAGCCGCGGAGATTTGCGGCGTAGCCGTTGGCACGATCAAAAGCCGCGTCGCGCGGGGTCGCGTGGCGCTCGAAGCCGTCATGATGGGCAATGATCTGCCGTCGCGACGAACCGATCCCGACAGTGAGGGCGTGTCTGCACTCGACACGATCATGGATCAGGTCAAAGTGCTCAGCCGCGGTCGTTAGCCACCCGCGGCTCGTCAATCGCCGCCAGCAGCATTACCATATCCGCCGGAATATGATCATCGTCGGGCAGATAAGTTTCACGCAAAGCATGCGCGACACCATCGCCTCGATATGGCAAAGCGATTTGATGCGGATGCGCCGTCAAAACCTCGCGAGCCCTGTGATACTGCGTTGCCATATTTCCGTAACGTCCGAATTGCCGGTTGGTTGCGGCAAATGACCCCTATTTCCTTCGAAAATGCGATGAACCGAGCCGCCGCTCATGCGCCGTTTCTGAACAGCGCAATGGTGCGCAATCCAAACCTAACCGAAATGCTTCGCGGTGGTGCGCTGGACGCGGCGCTGGCAGCAGCATGGGCGATGGAGGGCAGCGGTGTCCGTCAAACGCTGCGACGACAGCGTGATGCGCTTGCGCTCGTCCTGGCGATTGGGGATCTGGCCGGGACATTGTCGTTCGAAGCGGTCGTAAAGCAGCTTTCGGATTTTGCCGATCACGCCCTCGACAGTGCGATTACCGAAGCGATCCGCCAGCGGGTGCCGGCTGCGGACAGCAAAGGCTTTTTCGCCATAGCCTTGGGCAAACATGGCAGCCGCGAGCTGAACTACAGCTCGGACATTGACCCCATCCTGTTGTTTGATCCCGAAACAATGTCGCGACGCGAGCGTGATGACGCAGGCGAGGCAGCCGTCAGAGTTGCGCGTGGTGTCGTCGATCTGCTGCAAACGCGCGATGCCGATGGCTATGTTTTGCGCGTCGATTTGCGCTTGCGGCCTGCCTCGGAAGCGACACCACTGGCGATCCCGATGAATGCGGCGATCTCGCATTATGAATCGAGCGCCTTGAGCTGGGAGCGCGCGGCATTTGTGCGGGCACGCGCGGCCGCAGGTGATGCCGCTTTGGGCGCACAGTTTCTCGAAACAATCCAGCCGTTCATCTGGCGGCGCAGCCTCGATTTTGGTGCCGTCGAGGAACTCCGCGCGATGTCTAGGCGGATCCGGTCGCATCATGCGGGCGGGCAGGTGTTCGGCCCCGGCTATGACCTGAAGCGCGGGCGGGGCGGCATTCGCGAGGTCGAGTTCTTCGTCCAGATTCATCAGCTGATCCACGGCGGACGTGATCCGGCGCTGCGCGTTGCCGACACGCTGGGCGGGATCGCAGCACTGACACATGCGGGCTGGATCGATGCCGATAGCGCCACCACACTAGCCGACGCGTATCGCCTGTACCGCACGATCGAGCATCGCTTGCAGATGGTCGAGGATCGCCAGACGCACAGCCTGCCCGCGGATGCTGCGGCGCTCGATTCAGTCGCACAGCTGCACGATCTGACCGACGGTGCGGCGCTGCTCGATCTGCTCGCGCCGCATGTGTCGGCGGTTGGCGCATTGTATGACGGGCTGGATGGACCGGCGCGCGCGGCGACTCCGCGCGATGGCGACGCTCTCGATGACTCGCTTCGTCGCGCTGGTTTTGACGACGTCGGCCGCGCAATGGCGCGAATCGCCGAATGGCGCAGTGGTAAGTTGCGCGCGGTGCACAGCGAGGTTGCGTTCAGCGCGCTCGAGGCTGTGCTGCCATCACTGCTGAATACCTTTGGTCGTGCGCCCGATCCCGATGCGGCGCTGACGGCATTCGATGCGATGCTGGGTGGATTGCCGACCGCGCTGAACCTGTTCCGGTTGCTTGAAGCCCAGCCGGCGCTGCTCACATTGCTGGTGTCAATCATCAGCCATGCGCCCACGCTTGGCGACGCGCTTGGCCGCAATGCGGCGTTGCTCGACCGGTTGCTTGACGCCAGCGCTTTCGATCCGGTTGGCGATGTCGAAACGCTTGTTGCCGAAATGACGCTCAGTGGTGGCCTCGAGGCAAAGCTCGATCAGGTTCGTCGCATCGTCAGCGAGCACCGCTTTGCGCTGGGTGTGCAGATCGTCGAAGCGACCGATGACCCGATCATGGCGGCGGGGGGCTATGCGCGGATTGCCGAAGCAGCGGTGCAGGTGGTTGCAAATGCCGTCATCGCACCCTTTGTCGCGGCGCATGGTCAAATCGAAGGATCCGAACTCGTGATCCTGGCGCTCGGGCGGCTCGGCGGTGGATTGTTGACGCATGCGTCCGATCTCGATCTCATCTACCTTTTTACTGGCGATTATGCGGCGGAATCGGATGGGCCGAAACCGCTTGGTGGGTCGCATTATTACAATCGCCTTGGCCAACGGCTCAGCAGTGGCCTCAGCGCGCCGACAGCCGCAGGGGCGCTATATGAAGTCGATACGCGCTTGCGCCCGTCGGGTGGTGACGGTCCGCTGGTGACTTCGGTTGACAGCTTTGCGCGTTACCAGCGCGAAAGCGCGTGGACATGGGAGCATATGGCACTGACCCGGGCACGCGTTATTTTTGGCAGCGCGGAAGCGCGCGCCTTGACCGAGGCCGTCATCGAATCAGTGCTCAAGAAGCCACGAGACCGCAATTCACTCGCCTGCGACGTCGTGACCATGCGTACCGAGATGGCGACACACAAGCCGCCGGTCGGGCCGCTCGACGTCAAACTTGCCAGCGGCGGCCTCGTCGATCTCGAATTCGTCGTGCATTTTCATCAGCTGGCGAGCGGCGTTGGTCTCAACCCGCATTTGCCCACTGCGATTGCTGCGCTGGCAGAGGCAGGTCTTGTCGATCCAGCGCTTGGTGCGGCGCATGATCTACTAACGCGGCTTATCCTTACGCTGCGCCTCGTTTCGCCCGGTATGGAAGCGCCCAGTGTTGCAACCCAGTCTGCCGTGACACGGGCATGCGGCGCGAGCGACTGGGACGATTTGCTTGCGCGCGTTGCAGCGGCACGGCAATGCGTGACCGCGCACTGGCAGGCAGTGATGGATGCGGCGGGAGAAATTTGATGGTCGAAGTCGGTCAAATGGCACCAGATGCAGCTTTTGACGTGGCGGACGGCAAGCGCGCCAGGATTTCTGACTGGCGCGGCCAGAAACTGGTCATCTATTTCTATCCCAAGGACGATACCGGCGGCTGCACCAAGGAAGCACAGGCCTTCACGGCGCTGATCGCTGAATTTGCAAAAGCCGGAACGGCCGTTGTCGGCATTTCGAAGGACTCGGTTGCGAGCCACGCCAAATTCGTCAAAAAATATGATCTGGCGGTGGCGCTCGGCTCGGATAGCGATGGCAGCGTATGCGAGGCATTCGGCGTCTGGGTCGAAAAGTCGATGTATGGTCGCACCTATATGGGCATCGAACGCGCGACATTCCTGATCGCCGCAGACGGCACCATCGCGCACGTCTGGCGCAAAGTGAAAGTGCCGGGACATGCCGAATCAGTGCTCGAAGCATCCCGCGCAATCAATTAAATCGCCGATTTTTTTGGCGAAGAGGGAACAAATCGCTCGCGGTCGAATGCACAACTCAACGACTCAACCCACGGTTGCGGCACCCTGCCCCGTCATCGCCCTGACAGCCTTGTCAGTAATACAAACATGTTACATTCATTCTGCGAACAAGGAGGGTGGGCAAACCAGTCTTTGTGAAACGATAAACCGCTGTGGCGTCAAAAATGGCGTCGTGGCCCCTTTGGTCGCCGGGGGACTGGAATGTTTGGTATGCGTTTTTCTGCGGATAGCGGCTTTTTGTCGAAAGCCCGTAATTTATTCCGGTCCCGCGAAATTTTTGTTCATGATGGTGCGACGATGCGTCGCGTCCATGTTTCGGGTCGAGTTCAGGCGCTTGGCGCTGGCGTGATCGTCGCAGCATTCGGGCTGTCGGTGATTGGCACGGCACAATTGACGGGTGCAGCACCCGCTATGATTCAGGCGGTGTCGCACGAAGTCGCCGTCCTTGAACTGCAGCAGCGCATCTCGTCGATGCGATCGGATATTACCGCGATCCGCACCGAAGCATCGGCCCACGCAGCACGCCTCGAGCAGCGTCAGGCATTTCTCGACGCGGTGCTGACGGGTAAGGGCACGCCTGCGCTGCCGGGCGAAGCAAAAAAAGTTTCGGCACGCGCTGCCGACGCAATCTCGCCTTTCAATGCGGTTGAGGCCAAGCAAGTTGCTATGGCGACACGCGTCAAGGCCGCAATAGAGGCACGTTATAGCCAAACCGAAGCAACACTCGCGCAATATGGCATACCGGCGCAGCGCATTGCCGAGGATAAGTCGGCAATGGGCGGACCCTATGAACCGGTTGATACGACAGCAGTAAAAGCTGCGCCTGATCCTGCTTTCCGTTCGCTGTTCCAGTCGTGGAAGCGCCTTGACCAGTTGCAGCAGGGCATTGTCGCCATCCCGTCACAAAAGCCCGTTGACGATGTTGATTTCACCAGCGGCTTCGGCGTCCGTAGCGACCCATTCCGCGGCGGCGCAGCGATGCACGCCGGCGTCGATATTCGCGGTCCTTATGGAACGCCGATTTACGCCACAGCCGACGGCATGGTTGGCCGCGCCGGTCGCGCCGCAGGCTATGGCAATCTTGTCGAGCTTGAACATGGACGCGGCATACAGACACGTTACGGTCACTTGTCGTCGATTGTCGTCCAGCCGGGACAACGTGTGAAGCGCGGACAGCTGATTGCGCGCATGGGATCGACCGGTCGTTCAACGGGCAACCATCTTCACTATGAAGTCCGCCTCGACGGCAGCGCCGTTAATCCGATGCCTTTCCTGCAACCGTCCAACTATCTGACGGCGATGCAAGCGCGCGGTAACGTCGCTGTTGGTGGTCCTGCACAGCCAATCAAATAAGCGGTCCTTGCTGGCAGAGGCGTCCGCGCCTATCTTCCTGCTATGAATGTTGACCTGACCCCGAGTGCCGCCGCGCGCGTTGCCATAATTGCGGCCAAGCAAGCCAAGCCTGCGATCCTGCGTCTCTCGGTCGAAGGTGGCGGCTGCTCGGGCTTCCAGTATAAGTTCGGCCTTGCTGATACCGTCGAAGGCGATGATGCCGTGGCCGAGTGTGACGGCGTTCGTCTGGTGGTCGACCCCATGAGTCTTGATCTCGTGTCAGGCGCGGCCGTCGACTATGTCGAATCGCTCGGTGGCTCGGCGTTCAAAGTGACCAATCCCAACGCCGCCTCGGGATGCGGCTGCGGTTCGAGTTTTTCGGTTTAGTGAAAATCGCGACGTATAACGTCAACGGAATCAAGGCGCGTCTGCCGCGTTTGATCGAATGGCTCGATGAAACCAAGCCCGATGTTGCCTGCCTCCAAGAATTGAAATCGAGCGACGAGACGTTTCCCGAAAGCGACATCCGTGACGCAGGCTATGGTGCAATCTGGCACGGGCAGAAGGGATTCAATGGCGTCGCGATCCTCGCGCGCGGCAATGATCCGGTCGAACGGCTGCGTGGCCTGCCCGATGATCCGGATGATACGCACAGCCGCTATCTTGAAGCCGAAGTGAATGGCGTCATCATCGCCTCAATCTACCTGCCAAACGGCAACCCGCATCCCGGACCAAAATTTGATTTCAAGCTAAGTTGGTTTGAGCGGCTCAATGCGCGCGCGGCGCTGTTGCTCGCCGGGGAACGATCCGTCGTGCTTGCAGGTGACTATAATGTCATCCCGACTGACGCCGACGTCTGGAAGCCCGAAGCAATGGCATCCGACGCGCTCATGCAGCCCGAAAGCCGCTCGGCGTTCCGGCGGCTGGCGGCACAGGGGTGGACCGATGCACTCAAGACACGATATCCAAATGTGCCGATGTGGACATTTTGGGACTATCAGATGAATGGCTGGGCGCGCGACGCGGGGTTTCGCATCGACCACCTGATGCTCAGCCCCGAAGCAGCAGACCGGTTAACCGATGCCGGCGTTGATCGCGACCACCGCGGCCGTGAAAAGGCCAGCGACCATGCGCCAACCTGGATTACGCTCGCTTAAGCCCCGGCGGCTGCTGGCCCGCCAATGCCGCCTTTGGGCCGCTTCGACTTGGGAATTGAGGAGCCGCCGACGATCGTTGCCGGCCCATTGCCCCGCGGAATATTGCGGTCGAGCGGCTGTCCTTCGATGACGCGCTTTGCGTCTTCGCCCGACAAGGTTTCATATTCGAGCAGGGCATTGGCAAGCGTGTGCAACTCGTCAATCCGTTCGGTCAGAACCTTGCGCGCCGTGATTTCGGCTTCTTCGACCAAAGCGCGGACTTCGCTGTCGATCAGCTTGGCCGTTTCGCCTGAAATCGTCGACCGTCCACCACCGCCGAAGGGTCCGAAATCCTCATCATTCTTGTAACGCAGCCAGCCAAGTTTCTTCGACATGCCATATTCAGTGACCATGGCCCGCGCGATGGCTGACGCCTGCTGAATATCGCTCGACGCACCGGTGTTCAGTTCATCTTCGCCATAGATCAGCTGTTCGGCAATGCGGCCCCCGAATGCCATTGCGAGCTGCGCCTTCATCTTGATCATATTGTGCGACAGGACATCACGCTCGGGCAGGCTGAACGTGACACCGAGGGCACGACCGCGCGGGATGATCGTCACTTTGTGGAGCGGATTATTGCCCGGCACGTGCATCAGGACCAGCGCATGCCCGGCTTCATGATAGGCGGTCGCTTTCTTGTCTTCGTCGGTCATGACCATCGATCGCCGCTCGGCGCCCATCATGACCTTGTCCTTGGCTTCTTCGAACTCGCTCATCGCAACGAGTCGCTTTCCGCGCCGCGCCGCGAGCAGCGCCGCTTCGTTGACGAGGTTTGCCAGTTCAGCACCCGAAAATCCCGGTGTACCGCGCGCAATCGTCCGCGGATCGACATCGGGTGCCAGCGGCGTCCGCTTCATGTGGATGTCGAGGATTTTGATCCGGCCCTCGATGTCGGGCAGGGGCACCACGACCTGACGGTCGAAGCGGCCCGGACGGAGCAGGGCAGGATCGAGGACATCGGCACGGTTTGTGGCCGCAACGATGATGATGCCTTCATTCGTCTCGAACCCGTCCATTTCGACGAGCAGCTGGTTCAGCGTCTGTTCGCGCTCGTCGTTGCCATTGCCAAGACCGGCACCGCGATGACGGCCGACGGCATCGATTTCGTCGATGAAGACGATACACGGTGCGTTCTTCTTTGCTTCGATAAACATGTCGCGGACACGGCTTGCGCCGAC
Organism: Sphingomonas sp.; assembly: GCA_043756805.1. GTDB lineage: Bacteria > Pseudomonadota > Alphaproteobacteria > Sphingomonadales > Sphingomonadaceae > Sphingomonas_O. Next base: position 17,330 of record JAYUQI010000084.1, on the reverse strand, counting down.
ACCAACGAACATTTCGACAAAGTCCGATCCCGAAATGGCGAAGAAGGGAACACCGGCTTCGCCCGCAATGGCGCGGGCCAGCAAGGTCTTGCCAGTGCCGGGCGAACCGACCAGCAACGCGCCCTTGGGGATCTTGCCGCCTAGGCGTGCGAATTTGGTCGGGTCTTTCAGGAAGTCGACGATTTCCTGCAATTCTTCGCGCGCTTCGTCGATGCCGGCGACATCGTCAAACGTGACTTTGCCTTCCTTGGCGGTCAGCATCTTTGCGCGCGATTTGCCGAAGCCCATCGCGCCGCCGCCCGCATTCTTCTGCATCTGGCGCATCACGAAGATGGCCAGGCCAATCATCAGGACAAAAGGCAGCGCCTGGACGAGAAGATACTGCCAGATCGATGCTGTTTCTTCGGGGGTCGCCTCGAACTTCACGTTCGCTTTGGTCAGGCGGTCGACAAGCTGCGGATCATTGGGACGATAGGTGCGGAAGGTTTCGCCATTCGACAATGTGCCCGAGACAATCTCGCCCGCAATTTTGACATCCTTGACCGACCCCTCATCAACTTTCGCGATGAAATCGGAATAAGCGATACCGGCACCCGCCGCCGGGCTGGCTTTGCGACCATCGGCAAACGACACAAAAACGGCCAGTACCGCAAGGATACCAACCCAGATCATCAGGCTTTTCATCCACGGATTACCGTTGGGTGTCTTGTCGTCGTTCATATCTGCCTCGCTTCAAGCAGCATAAATAAGCCGATTCGTCTTAATGACAATGGAACGGCATGCAGATTCATTGCGAAACGGTCGCGCGGCGCGGCGGCGCGGGGCCGAAATGCCACGAATCGCCACCGCGCACGGCGACATTGCCAAGCGTTCCCGAGCCCCCGCTTTCGAGCATGGCAATCAACCGCGAAAGCGGAACGCCGCGCGGCGCGCAATCGGGATCGATTTTGCGCAGGCAGCGCAAAACGAGACGACGGCAGATTTCGGCGGGAACATTTGCGCTTCGCTGATCGAAGGAAACACCAGCATCATCCTGGCTGACGTGGGAGGCCTCAACCTGGTCCACTGCCCAGTCAAGCGCTGCATCAGCGTCGGCAAGCGTGTCTGCACTGAGCGCAAAAGCCTGTGCATCGATCCAGTCGGCATCATGCAATGATTTACGCAGACGTGCGCGATCATAGCTGTCGTCATGATTGGTTGGATCATCAATGGCGGCAATTCCTGCGTCAGCAACCAGAGCGGTCAGTTCGAGATGCCGCCAGTGCAGCAAAGGCCGGACAATCCGCCCCTGCCGCGCACGAACCCCTGACAAACCCGCAATGCCAGCCCCGCGATTGAGCCGCATCAGCAGCGTCTCGCACTGGTCATCGGCGTGGTGCGCCGTCATCAGCCAGTTGATCGCCTGGGCATCGCACCAGTCCTCCAGCGCTGCATAGCGGGCCTTGCGCGCCTGAGCAGAGACATTGCCCGCCGGCAATGCGCCAAGCGTCAGAACCGCATGTGGAATGCCTTGTGTGGCGCACAGATCGGCGACAAACCGGGCTTCATCCGTCGATGCCGGGCGCAGGCGATGATCAACGGTTGCCGCTGAGACCCGCCCGGAAAACACTGCTGCAGCGAGCAGCAGTAAAGCAACACTGTCGGGACCACCCGAAACGGCAATGCCGATGCGGTCAGCGGGGCGATTGCCGATCAGCCGGACGACATCATCCGCAAAGCGGCGGACAAGCGTGTCAGGCAGTGCATTTGGCGTCGGCACGGCCCTTTTTTGCTCTGGCAGCAAGGTCGGCACTGAGCTTGCTGCCGTAAACCTCGTTAAGTTCGACATAGACCTTGCAGGCATCGGGCAATTTCTTGAGCTTGATCAGCGCTTGCCCGAGCCAATACAGACTTTCGGGCGCACGCTCGCCCTTCGGCATTTTTTGGTAATTGTCATAGAATGCCACACTGGCGAGCGCGGGCTTGCCTTCGTCATAATAGGATCTTCCGAGCAGGTTCTGGGCATAGCTGGCGCGACGGTGCGAGGGATATTTGGCGACAAATTCCTTCAACTTGGTCTGCGCTTCGGGATAGAGTTTGGCCGTGTAGAGGCGGAAGCCATAGGTATACGCATCTTCCGGCGCATCACCGGTTGCGGGAATTTCGACCGCCGCGATTTGCGTTTTGCGGGCCGCATCGGGCCTCGTCGCTGCAATCGGGGGTTTCGTTGTCGAAGCTGTGGTTGCAGGCTTTGGCGTGAGCGTCGCAGGCGCGAGGGCGGCGGGCTCGGGCGTCACTGCCGGCGTCAATCGATCTTCGATCCGTTTGATTGCTTCATCCTGCTGGCGATTGCGATATTGTGCTTGCTCGATCTGGCCCGTCAGCGACGCAAGCGACTTTTCGAGTGCATCGACGCGCGCCGTCAGATCGGCAATCGGTGCGGTCGCCGGTGACCCTGCTGCCGGTCCCGGAATGGCTGCCCCGGTTTCGGGCTGCACTGGCACGCCTTGCGGGAAGACCGTGCGCTGAACCGCCTTCATTTCCTTCTCTAGCTTGCCTACGCGAAGGTCGATCCCGCCGGTCTGCGCCAGAGCCGCGCCATTGAATGATGCGCCTGCCAGCAGCGCTGCAATCCCCAATTTCAAACGCATATTACCCGTCCCCACTCGCTAAATTCTACAGTGCCGGTGCTGGCAGCGTCGGCGCACCCGCCGTCGGTGTTGCAGCAACTGGCGGACGCGCTGCCAATGCTGCGGCACTGATGCCGACATCCCTGATCGATTTCTCGGCCGTACCCAGCGGGGCAACCTCGCGGCCACCCACCGTAACTTTCAGTCCATCGGGTCGGCCGGTCAGGATCATCGGATTGTTCGCATTGGCGGGGACGGCATAGCGCTCCCCGACCGTCATTTCTTTCTCGAACAGTTTCGTTTTGGAGGCATCATAGACGCGCAGCCAAACCGGTGCAGTCGCAGTCAGCACGACTTCGCCTGTTACAGGTGCCATAACCGGCTCTGGCGGAGGGGTCGCATTTGTCGCCACGACCGGCGGCGTTGCGGGTGTTTCGGTCAGCACCGGGGTTACCGCGTCAGGACCCCATGTGTTTGATCGCCACGTCCAGTAGCCAATCGCAAGCACCAGCGCGAGCGCCGCTGCTGTCCATGCCAGCAAACGCCCCGGCACACGCGCTGGATCGGCAGGTTCATAGGGCATGTCACCACGCGCCATCGGATCCTCACGCCCCAGATCCAAGCGTAGCTGAGCGATCAGTGGCACATCATCGGCGCCGACCGCACGCGCATAGGAACGCGTGAAGCCAAGGGCATAGGTCTGTGAAGGCAGCGAGGCATAGTCGCCGCGCTCGATCGCTTCGAGATGGCGCAGCGGAATACGGGTTTTCGTGCCCACATCATTGAGGTCGAGGCCAGCCGCCTCTCGCATCACACGCAGACGTTCACCCACGCTTTGCGGGAACAAGCCTGGTTCAGGCAGTTCAGCATCGACCATATTTTCGTTCTCTCCCCACCCTTACGCGACCGTTGGGCGGTGCACTGTTGTCTCAAATCGTAAGGGGTGCTGTCAACTGAACGTCTGTCATCCTGATTTTCTCCATTCTCAGGCGATTTCGACCTGATGCTGATCTGCCCAATCGCCGAGCGCCCCGCGCAGATTCCGCGACTTCTGCGCAAGGAAGCCCTGCATCGCCGTGCGCAATGACCCGGCATCCAGCGAACGGATCATGGCTTTGACGGGGCCAATCGCCGCAGGGGTGATCGACAACCGGTCGATCCCCAGGCCGATCAACGCCATTGCTTCCAGCGGACGTCCGCCCATTTCGCCGCAAACGCCGACGGGCACATTATGCGCCTTCGCCTCGCGGACGATGCGCGACAGAAAGCGCAGGATCGCCGGGCTCAACCAGTCATAGCGCTCTGCGAGCTTCGGGTTGGCGCGGTCGGCGGCGAACAGGAACTGGGTCAGGTCATTGGTGCCGATCGACAGAAAATCGAGATTGGGCAGAAGTATGTCGAGCATCTCCGCCAGCGCGGGCACTTCGAGCATCGCGCCATAACGCACTGTCGTGGGCAGCCGCTTGCCGCGCTCGCCAAGCCATTTGCGCTGAGCCTCGAACAGAGCCTTGGCTTCATCAAATTCCCACGGTTCGCTAACCATCGGAAACATGACACTGAGCGTCCGGCCAACCGCTGCCTCGAGCAAGGCGCGTGCCTGAACTTTCATCAACCCGTCGCGGTCCAGCGCCACCCGCAACGCGCGCCAGCCCATGGCAGGGTTTTCCTCGGTTTCATCGTCCGACGGCCGTAAATAGGGCAGTGCCTTGTCACCGCCGATGTCCACGGTGCGGAAAATGACCGGGCGATCCCCGGCGGCGTCGAGAACGTCTCGGTAAAGGCGCTGCTGTTGCGCACGCTGCGGCAGGGTGGCAGAGACCAGAAACTGAAATTCAGTGCGGAACAGGCCGATGCCGTCGGCGCCCGTTACATCCAGCGCGGCAACATCATCGCGCAGGCCCGCATTGACCATTAGTTGAATGCGCAAGCCATCTTTTGTGACCGGCGGCTGGTCACGGAGGGCGGCAAAGCTGGCACGGCGCTTCTGGCCAACCAACAGCTTTGATTCAAACGCTTCGTCCATTGGCTGGCTGGGGCGGACAATGACCGACCCGTCGGTCCCGTCGAGCAGGAGGGCATCGCCATCAGCCACCATCCGGCGCACATCCTTGACACGGCCGAGCACTGGCACGCCCATCGCGCGGGCGACAATCGTGACATGCGCGGTCAGTGACCCTTCCTCGAGGATGACGCCTTTCAAACGCCGCCGGTCATATTCGAGCAGCTCGGCCGGCCCGAGATTGCGGGCGATCAGAATCGTATCCTGCCGCAGTCCGGCTTGCGCTGCCGTCCCCAATTGCCCCGAGACGATGCGCAACAACCGGTTCGCCAGATCCTCGAGGTCGTGCATGCGGTCGGCGAGCAGTGGATCGTCAATCTGGCGCATCCGCATCCGCGTGCGCTGCTGGACGCGTTCGATGGCGGCCTCGGCAGTCAGGCCGCTGTCGATTGCTTCGTTGATCCGTCGGCCCCAGCCTTCGTCATAGGCGAACATCTTGTAAGTATCGATGATCTCGCGGGTTTCGCCGTCGACACCGAATTCCGCCTGGCTCGCCATCCGGTCGATCTGTTCGCGCATTTTGTCGAATGCCGAATAGACACGGTGGCGCTCGGCTTCGGTGTCTTCGGCGACGGTATGTTCGATGACGATGCGCGGCTGGTGATAAACGGCGTGCCCGCGCGCCATCCCCTCGACCAGTTTCAGCCCGCCGAGACGAACGCCCTGCGCGGTCTGCACCTTGTCACCGTCGCGGCGTTTCTCGTCGACGAGGCCTGCGTTGGCAATGAGTTCGGACAACACCATTGCCACGGTCTGCAACGCTTCGATCTCGACTTCCTCGTAACGGCGCGGATCGGCGTGTTGGATGCAGAGCACGCCCACCGCGGCCTCGCGCCGCACGATGGGCACGCCGGCAAAGGAATGGAACATTTCTTCGCCGGTCTCTGGCTTGTAGGCAAAATCGGGATGGCTGGTCGCTTCGTCGAGGTTGAGCGTTTCGACATTGGCGGCAATCGTGCCGACCAGCCCTTCGCCCAGTGCCAGCTTGGTGACGTGGACCGCTTCCTGCTTCAGCCCACGCGTCGCATAAAGCTCGAGAACGCCGTCACGTAAAAGATAGATCGAGCAGACTTCGCTGGCCAGCGCTTCGGCAATGATGCCGGTCACTTGATTGAGCTTTGCCTGCGCACCTGTCCGCGCGGCCATAACCTCGTGCAAGCGGGTCAGAATTTCGCGGGCAGAGGCGGCGGCGCTTGGCATGGCAGCAGCGCTACCAGATGCAAGAAAGGCTTCCAACCGGTGTTATCCGATTGAAAGCCTTTCGTAGACGCTTAAGCAATTTTAGGCGAGAACGGTCACGCCATTGCTCCGGCGGCGGCGCAGGAGCGAGCCCACGATCGCGAAGCCCGAAAGCAGCATTGCCCATGTGCCTGGCTCAGGAACCGGAACCGCCGTTACAACAGCCTTGACGATGAAATCGTCATGATTGTCATCAGCGCGACCAGTCTGGTCGTCATAGCCGAAGAAAAATTCGGTTACGCCAGTGCCCGTTGCTTGAGCGGTCTTCAAGAAAACTCCGAAGCCATCCTGACCAACCGTCGCAGGAGCGCCAGCGGGGAAGCTAGCGTTGGTGGCGGAGAAATTCAGGATACCAGCAAGCGAACCACCGGCAGCGAATGTCTGTGTGCCGATCAGGATTGGCGAACCGAAATGATTCTCAAAGCTGCTCGTTTCGGTGTAGCTCAGTGAACCCGCCTTAAACGTATCGCTGAAGCCGCTTTCGCTGCCCATGAAGTAATAAGTAATCTTGGCCATCCCACTCAGAACGAGCGTCGAGCCCGTCGTCGAGTATTTTGTGTAACCTAGGCCCGTAAGCTGCGGGATGAAGTTGTTGAAAGGCGAAAGGCTGGTCGATGAGCCGAAACCCACTGTCACAACCGGTGCTGCAATCGCGGCGACGGGGCTTGCAAGTGCGAGCGCCGAAGCAGCTAAAAGTAATTTACGCATAAAACCCCCGGAAATTAGGAAGAAGGGAACTTGACGTTGCAAGCGTGCGACCTCTCCTGATTTCCCATTAACGCTTTGGTAACCTTTGCACAACCGATTCGTTTCGATGGCGAGTGTATCAAACCTGGACTCGCGCGGTTAACGCTGCCTCGGCCTGGTCCACCAACATCGCGATAATGTCTGCGACGGGCTCCTCGCGCGTCACCATGCCGACCGACTGGCCTGCCATCAGCGACCCATTCTCGACATCGCCGTCAATGACCGCGCGGCGCAGTGCGCCTGCCCAATAATGTTCGATCTCCAATTGTGCCTCGGGCATCGGCAGGCCGCCTTCGTCAAGCGCACGCGCGACTTCGAGCTGTTTTGCGGTAAACAATTCGGTTCCGGCATTCTTGAGCGCACGCACCGGAATGACCGGCAAGCGCGCGTCGATCTGCACGCTGGCAATCGCATCCCGCGCCGATGCCCGGAAAAACGCCTTTTTGAAATTCGGATGCGCGATGCTTTCGGTTGCACAGGCAAAGCGCGTGCCGAGCTGAACGCCGGCTGCGCCCATTTCAAGATAGGCGGCCATTGTCTCGCCGCGCCCGATCCCGCCCGCGACAAAGACGGGCACCTGATCAGCCACTTCGGGCAATATTTCTTGCACGAGAACAGATGTCGATACCGGACCGATGTGCCCGCCCGCTTCCATGCCTTCGATGACCAGTGCATCGACACCCGAACGGATCAATTTCTTGGCAAGGCTCAGCGCCGGCGCAAAGCAAATGACTTTTGCCCCGGATGCCTTGATCGCATCGAGGCTGCCCGATGGCGGCAGACCGCCCGCCAACACGATATGTGTGACCTGATGCTTGGCGCAAACACCGATCAGGTCCATCAGCATCGGGTGCATCGTGATCAGGTTGACGCCGAACGGCTTGGTGGTCCGCTTCTTGGTCTCGGCGATTTCGGTGTCGAGAAGTTCGGGCGTCATCGCGCCACACGCGATAAGGCCAAAGCCACCGGCATTCGAAATTGCGGAAACGAGATGCCGCTCGCTGATCCACGACATCGCGCCGCACATGATCGCGGTTTCGCTGCCGAGGAAAGCAGCGCCGCGCGCCATGAGGGCGGACAGGTGCGATTGGGGCGGTGCAATGTTCATATCGGCCATGTTCGGCGCCATGCCCGCGTGAACAAACCGGCGCAAGTCGTGTGCCAGCATCTTCCCTTTCGCGCGCCGCTTGCTAAGGCGTGCTGCAACGCATCATTGCCATACAGGGACTCGCCGCCATGACTGCCGTCGGACACGACACACTCGCTACACGCTCCACGCTTGAAGCGGGTGGGCAGACAGTCAGCTATTTCAGCCTCGACAAAGCAGCGGCAAAGCTTGGTGACGTTTCGCGCTTGCCATTCAGCATGAAAGTGCTGCTCGAAAATCTGCTGCGATTTGAAGACGGCGGGTTCACCGTTTCGACCGCCGACATTCAAGCGCTGATCGACTGGCAGAAGAACCCGACTAGCGAAGCCGAGATTCAGTATCGCCCCGCGCGCGTTCTGCTCCAGGATTTCACCGGCGTCCCATGCGTTGTCGATCTCGCCGCGATGCGTGACGCGATTGCCAAGCTCGGCGGCGATACGTCAAAGATCAATCCGCTGGTGCCTGTCCATCTTGTCATTGATCACTCGGTTATGGTCGATGAATTCGGCCATCCCAAAGCATTCGAACAAAATGTCGAAATCGAATATTACCGCAATGCCGAACGCTACGACTTCCTGAAATGGGGATCGAAAAGCCTCGACAATTTCAAGGCAGTCCCCCCGGGCACCGGCATCTGCCATCAGGTCAATCTCGAGAATATCGCGCAAGCCGTGTGGACGTCGAAAGACCCGTCGGGCGCGACGATTGCTTATCCCGATACGTGCGTCGGCACCGACAGTCACACAACAATGATCAACGGCCTCGGCGTCCTCGGCTGGGGTGTCGGCGGGATCGAAGCCGAAGCGGCTATGCTCGGCCAGCCGGTCTCGATGCTCATCCCCGAAGTCGTCGGCTTCAAACTCACGGGCGCGATGGGCGAAGGGATTACCGCCACTGACCTTGTGCTGACCGCGACGCAGATGCTTCGCGCGCATGGCGTCGTCGGGCGATTTGTGGAATATTATGGCCCCGGCCTCGATTCACTAAGCCTCGCCGACCGCGCGACGCTCGCCAACATGGCGCCCGAATATGGCGCGACCTGTGGCTTCTTTGGCATCGACGAAAAGACGCTCGAATACATGCGCTTGACCGGTCGCGAGGAGAGCCAGATCGCGCTGACCGAAGCCTATGCCAAGGCGCAGGGGCTGTGGCGCTTTGCCGACGCGCCCGACCCGGTGTTCACGTCGACATTGACGCTCGACATGGCCACCGTCGTGCCGTCACTGGCGGGGCCGAAGCGCCCACAGGACAAAGTGGCGCTGACGATGGTGGATGATGTGTTCAACGGTGAATTGTCGTCAGTGTACAAGCATGATGGCTTCAAGCGCGTTCCCGTCGAAGGGCGCGACCACGACATCGGCGACGGCGACGTCGTTATCGCCGCGATCACGAGTTGCACCAACACGTCGAACCCCAGTGTGCTCGTCGCCGCTGGCCTTGTCGCCAAAAAAGCGAACGAGCTGGGCCTGAAACCCAAGCCTTGGGTGAAGACAAGCCTCGCGCCGGGATCACAGGTGGTCACTGATTATCTGATCAAGGCCGGGCTGCAGTCGCATCTCGACGCGATCGGGTTCAATCTCGTCGGCTATGGCTGCACGACCTGCATCGGCAACAGCGGCCCGCTCGCCGAACCGATCAGCAAGGCTATCAACAACAACGACATCGTTGCCGCCTCGGTCCTGTCGGGCAATCGCAATTTCGAAGGCCGCGTTTCGCCCGACGTGCGCGCGAACTTCCTCGCGTCGCCGCCGCTGGTGGTGGCCTATGCGCTGAAGGGTACCGTGACGCAGGACTTCACGACCACGCCGATCGGACAGGCAACCGACGGGCATGATGTTTATCTCAAGGACATCTGGCCGACGAACGCCGAAGTCCGCGCCACCATGGACGCCAATGTTGATCGGGCCATGTTCATCACGCGCTATGCCGACGTCTATAAAGGCGACCGGCATTGGCAGGCCATTCAGGTCGAAGGGTCGGACACTTATCAGTGGCGCGCAGGGTCAACCTATGTTGCGAACCCGCCTTATTTCGACGGCATGTCGATGACACCCGCGCCGATTGCGGACATCCTCGGTGCCAAGCCCCTCGCGATCCTCGGCGATTCGATCACCACTGATCACATCAGCCCGGCGGGTTCGATCAAGGCGGACAGCCCGGCAGGCAAATGGCTGATGGAACATCAAGTTGCGAAAGCCGATTTCAACTCTTACGGCGCGCGGCGCGGGCATCATGACGTGATGATGCGCGGCACTTTTGCCAATATCCGCATTAAGAATGAAATGGTCCCCGGCGTCGAAGGCGGCATGAGCATCTACAATGGCGAAATCATGCCGATCTATGACGCCGCGATGCGCCACAAGGCCGACATGACGCCGCTGATCGTTATCGGCGGCAAGGAATATGGCACCGGATCGTCGCGCGACTGGGCCGCAAAAGGGACCAACCTGCTCGGCGTCCGCGCGGTCATTGTCGAAAGCTTTGAACGGATTCACCGGAGCAACCTTGTCGGGATGGGCGTCCTGCCGCTGCAGTTCAAAAACGGCGACACGCGGACGACGCTGGGCCTGACTGGCGACGACAGCTTTACCATCACCGGCGTCGCCGCGCTCAGCCCGCGTCAGGACGTAAACGTGCACGTCAAACGTGCCGATGGATCAGAATTTACGTTCACAGCATTGTGCCGCATCGATACCGCAAACGAAATCGAATATTTCATGAACGGTGGTATTTTGCACTATGTTTTGAGGAAGTTGGCAGCCTGAAGCACACGATATTAAGCCCAGCCGGTGGCATTTTAACCACATTCGCCCGCCAATTCCCGATTGTTCCCGAAAAGGGACATTTTCTGTCGCAAACCGCTTTGACATGATTTGATGTTCGATTAACAATTCGTTCATCATATCGCGATGTTGATTCGAGATATCCCCGTTTCCGGGGGCGTAAACCAGACGCGGTGTCTGGCAAGCGACAGGGACAGCAAGCGGACCGGTCCAGCCGGTCGTGAACGGGAGGTTATATGCGCGGAAAGATTTTAGGTCTGTTGGCAGCAACAGCACTCGCAATGCCAATGGCGGCACATGCCGGCGGCGCAGGCAAAACGATCACTGGCGGATCGGGTGCATTTACATTCACCGCCCAAAGCAATCTTGTCGGCACGACATCAACGGCAACGATCGCCGGTGGTGGCGATCCGATCTATACGCCAAGTGCGAGCCGCCAGAAGGGCGTCGTTTCGTTGATCATGAACACGGGTGCCGGCAACTTTATCTGCTCGGGTACACTCTTGGCGGATCGTCGCTCGATCCTGACGGCAGCGCACTGCGTTAGCGGTGGTGCTGGCACAGCCAACCCTCTTACGACAACGGCTTTTTTCAACAACACCGGCAGCGCTGATACAGTTCCCAGTGCTGGTGGCGCTGGCATTACCGCCATCACGGTCGAGCGTTATTTCGTCAGCGGGTCGTACACAGGCGAAGTCATCGACCAGAACGACATCGCAATTCTTCGGCTTTCGCAGGCTGCCCCGATCTGGGCGACTTCGTATGACGTCGACTATAGCGGTGATCTGACCGGCACAGACTTCACGGTGGCTGGATATGGTCGTCGCTCGACGATCGGCGGTTCCGCCGGTGCAAACCTCGGCCCGGGTCGTCTGCGCGAAGGCGATAACAAGATGGATTATCGCTGGGGTGATGCTGCTTTCGGCGGGTTCTTCACGGATCGTGATGCGGTGTCTCAAGAAAACTTCTTCGGCCGCGCTGCTGTCGACTTTAGCTACGTGTCCGATTTTGACAGTGGACTATCTGTGAACGACGCATCGTGCCGGATTGCCGCAGCAGTCGGCGCGCCCGGCGTCGGTTGCGATCTAGGTCGTGGCGCTCGTGAAGCTGGCGTCGCTGGTGGTGACTCGGGCGGACCGCAGTTTGCCGGTGGCAAAATTATTTCTGTGACGTCTTATGGCCTTTCGTTTGGGCCAGGGTTTGGCGACGTTGGCGGTGGATTGAACAGCTCATTCGGTGAATTCAGCGGCTATGTGCCGACGTTCATCCATGAAAAGTTCATCCGGTCAGTGCTGGCTGTGCCGGAACCAGCGACATGGCTCCAGATGATCTTCGGTTTCGGCCTCATTGGTTCGATCCTCCGTCGCCGTCAGGCTGCCAAGGTTGCTGTCGCCTAAGCGCAGACGCCTTACTCGAAAAAACGCCCTCTGCTTGATTGCAGGGGGCGTTTTCTTTTGTCACGACTGCGGATCGCGCGCATTGCTGCAAGCAAGTTTTTCGAAAAAAAGGATATAAGATGCGCAAAGCTGAATTCGACATCATCGTCTATGGCGCAACGGGGTTTACCGGGCGCCTGGTTGCCGAATATCTGGTGGCGCGCGGCGTCAAGGGCTGGGCGATGGCCGGGCGGTCTGCCGCCAAACTTGCCGAAGTCCGTGACCTCATCGGCGCGCCTGCCGATACGCCGCTGGTCGTGGCCGATGCCGAAGACCCCGCAAGCATCCGCGCGATGTGCGCGCGGGCACGGACGATCATCACCACGGTCGGGCCGTATCAGCTTTACGGCAATGATCTGGTCGCGGCGTGCGCGGAAACCGGCGCGTCCTATGTCGATCTCTGCGGCGAACCCGTCTGGATGCGCCAGATGATCGACGCGCATCAGGACGCCGCCAAAGCCTCGGGCGCGCGCATCGTCTTTTCGTGCGGGTTCGATTCAATCCCCTTCGATCTTGGCGTCTGGAAATTGCAGGAAATCGTGAAGGACCGTTTCGGCACCCCCGCCAAACGCATCAAATGCCGCGTCCGCAGCATGAAGGGCGGCGCATCGGGCGGCACGATTGCCAGCATGAAAGCGACGATGGCGTCTGCGGCCAAAAACCCCAAACAGTTCGGCCTGCTCACCAATCCCTTCGCGCTCACCCCCGGCTTCGAAGGGCCGCACCAGCCGACCGGCATGATCCCCGAATATGACCGTGCGGAAAAGGGCTGGGCCGTCCCCTTCGTGATGGCGCCGATCAACACCAAGAACGTCCACCGTTCGAACTTCCTGTTGGGCGGCGCAGGTGGACTTGGGGGCTACGGCGCGGACTTCGTCTATGACGAAATGATGCTGACCACGATCGGCGAAGCGGGCAAGGCCATGGCCGAAGCGGTCGCCAAGATGAACCCATTCGGCGACGGCAAAATGCCCGAACCAGGCGAAGGGCCAAGCAAGGAAGAGCGCGAGAATGGGTCTTACGAAATCCTGTTCACGGCCGAGCTGCCCGACGACAAGCGCGTCAAACTCGTCGTCAAAGGCGACCGTGATCCCGGATACGGCAGCACGTCGAAGATGATTGCCGAGGCTGCTTTGACTTTGAACGAGACCGAAAGCAGCGGCGGGGTGTTCACACCCGGCGGGCTGATGGCGGGGACGTTGCTGGCGCGACTGGAGGCGAATGCGGGGTTGAGTTTTGTGGCGGAAAATTGAAAGATGCGCTTGAAAGCACGCCAGTCGAGTTGAATCAAATCTTGATATATAGAAAGTTTGATGGCAGTATATGTGACTGTAGCTATAATTAGATCTAAAAGGTTAGATATGGATCCAGTTCGTAATCCGTTTGCGCCCGGAGCCGGGTCGCAACCTCCAGAATTGGCTGGTCGAAATGAAATTATCGCAGCAGCAGATACGTCATTGCAACGGGTTCTTCTTGGCCGCGCCGCGCAGTCTCAAATGCTACTAGGCCTTCGCGGCGTTGGCAAAACCGTTCTCCTAAACAAAGTCGAACAAATTGCCGAAGGGCACGGGTATCTGACTTCATTCATCGAAGCTCCAGAAGACCGCACATTAGTAGAGTTGCTTTATCCAAAAATACATCAAGTGCTTCGTAAGTTATCGCTGATTGAAGCCGCCAAAGCGACTGCGCATTCCGCGCTGCAGGCGCTCCGCGGCTTCGCAAGCGCATTCAAAATCAGTGTCGGTGACTACGCTCTATCTGTCGATCCAGAACCCGGTTTGGCTGATAGCGGCAACCTTGAATTCGACCTTACCGAGTTGTTCCTTAAGGTCGGTGAGGCAGCAAAAGCTGCTGGTCGAGGTTGGGTGTTGCTAATAGACGAGGTGCAATATCTGTCGCCAGAAGAATTGGGTGCACTGATCGTTGCAATCCATCGTATTAACCAAAAAGCATTACCAGTTCTATTGTTCGGCGCAGGATTGCCAGCAATTGCTGCTTTAACGGGAGATGCGAAATCATATGCTGAGCGGCTATTCATCTTTCCAAAAATAGATGCCCTCGCCAATGAAGATGCTGTAAACGCAATCCGGCAGCCAATCGAAGAGGAACAAGAATCAATAGAAGCCAACCTGCTTGACAAGATCGTCGCTTCAACCCGAGGTTATCCCTATTTTCTGCAGGAATGGGGTTACCAAATATGGAACGCCTCCCCCCAATCTCCGATATCTGAAGATTGTCTCGAGACAGCGGAAAGAGAAGCGCTAAGGCGGCTCGACGAGGGCTTTTTCAAGGTTCGGATTGACCGTCTGACACCAAAAGAGAGAGAGTATGTCATTGCTATGGCGCGATTGGGGGCTGGGCCATATCGATCCTCGGACGTGGCGAATGAGCTGAAAGAACAGTTAACTGCGCTAGGCCCTCGACGAGCGCAAATCATCTCGAAGGGAATGATATACAGTCCGGCGCACGGTGACATCGCGTTTACCGTCCCAATGTTTGATGAGTATTTAAAGCGCCACTGGATGGTTAGCTGATCCTCTTTCTCTAAAATGTTAACTGTTCACCCCTTAATCACCCTCGTCCTCATACCCCACCAAATCGAGCGCCCGCGCCTTGATCTGACGGGTCATGCACCAGTGCATCAGCGCTTCTTCGCGGCCATGCGTTACCCACACTTCCTTGGGCGCGATCTCCGTCAGCGTCGCGGTCAGTTCGTCCCAGTCGGCGTGGTCGGACAGGATCAGCGGCAGTTCGACCCCGCGCTGTACCGCGCGCTGGCGGATGCGCATCCACCCCGAAGCCATCGCGGTGATCGGATCGGGCAGGCGGCGTGACCAGCGGTCGTTAAGCGCTGACGGCGGCGCAATGACAATGTGCCCGCGCATCTCCTCCTTGCTCGCGACCAGTGCGGGGCGGAGTTCACCCAGATCGACGCCCCACTCGCGATAAAGATCGCACAGCCGCTGCATCGCGCCGTGGATGTAGATCGGCGCATCATGCCCGAGCGCACGCAATTCGGCGATCACCCGCTGCGCCTTGCCCAACGCATAGGCCCCGACCAGCACGCAACGCTCAGGCTCCGCCGCCAGCGCCGCGAGCAGTTTCGCCATTTCATCGCGCGTTTCGGGATGACGGAAGACGGGCAAGCCGAACGTCGCTTCGGTGATGAAAATATCGCACGGCACGGGCTCGAAGCGCGCGCACGTCGGGTCCGCGCGCCGCTTGTAATCGCCCGACACCACAACGCGCTCACCCGCATATTCGAGCAATATTTGCGCCGAGCCGAGTACATGACCGGCGGGCACGAACGTCGCTTTCACATCACCGACGACGACACTCTCACCATAAGCCACGGCGGTCCCACCCGCCTGTTCGCCATAGCGCACGCCCATGATCGAGAGCGTCTCGGGCGTCGCCCACACGGCGCCATGCCCGCCGCGTGCATGATCGGCATGGCCATGCGTGACGAGCGCACGCGGCACCGCGCGCGACGGGTCTACCCACGCATCGGCAGGGGGAATGTAAATTCCGTGCGGATGCGGTTCGATCCATGCGCCTAATCGTGTCATGGGCCCTATATGCGCATGGTGACTACTGATTCCCACCTCCCCCCCAAACTCCCTGGCGTTTTGACCGACTGGTTCGCGAGCAAAGGCTGGGCACCGCGCCGGCATCAGCTCGAGATGCTTGATGCAGCGCGCGCGGGGCAACATGCGCTGCTCGTCGCGCCGACCGGTTCGGGCAAGACGCTGGCGGGGTTTTTGCCGACTCTGGTTGAGTTGATTGAGGTTCAAACCAAAACCCGTCACCCCCGCGAAGGCGGGGGTCCAACGCCCGAGCCTCGAAATGGGGCGTTGGATTCCCGCCTTCGCGGGAATGACGACGGGGAGGGTCTCCACACGCTCTACATCTCCCCGCTCAAAGCGCTCGCCGTCGATGTTCGCCGCAATCTCCTCACCCCCATCGATGAAATGGCGCTGCCCATCCGTGTCGAGGCGCGCACCGGCGACACGCCGTCGGATCGCAAGAAACGCCAGCGCGAAAAGCCGCCGCATATCCTGCTGACCACGCCCGAAAGCCTGAGCTTGTTGCTCAGCTACCCCGACAGCCTGACGATGTTTGCCGGGCTGAAAACCGTGGTGATCGACGAAGTCCATGCCTTCGCCACTGGCAAGCGCGGTGATTTGCTGAGCCTGTGCCTCGCGCGGCTCCAGACCATCGCCCCCGATTTCCGCCGCGTCGCCCTGTCCGCAACGGTCGCCGATCCCGATGCCTATCGCGCCTGGCTCGCGCCTTATGGCGACATTGATGCGGTCACCGTGGTGCAGGGCGATCCGGGGGCCGAGCCCTCCATCGAAATCCTCCTGCCCGAAGGTCGCGTGCCATGGGCGGGGCATTCGGGCCGCTATGCCGCGCCGCAAGTGATGGCGCAGATCGAGGCGCACAACACGACACTGATTTTCTGCAACACCCGCGCGCTTGCCGAGCTGATTTTTCAGGATTTGTGGAAGGTCAACGAGTCGCGGCTGCCCATTGGCATTCATCATGGCAGTCTCGACATTGAAGCGCGGCGCAAGGTCGAAAGCGCGATGGCCGACAACAAACTGCGCGGGCTGGTGGCGACGGCGAGTCTCGATCTCGGCGTCGACTGGGGCAATGTCGATTGCGTTGTCCAGATGGGCGCGCCCAAGGGGTCGTCGCGGCTGCTCCAGCGCATCGGCCGCGCCAACCACCGGCTCGATGAGCCATCCGAAGCCGTCCTCGTCCCCGGCAATCGCTTCGAATATCTCGAAGCCCGCGCCGCGCTTGATGCGGTCGAAGCGGGCGAGCTCGATCCCGATGTTTTCATCACGGGGAGTCTCGATGTCCTCGCCCAACATCTCATGGCCTGCGCCTGCGCCGCGCCGTTCGATGAAGCGCGGATGCTTGCCGAAGTACAATCCGCGCTCGCCTTCAGCGCACTGACCCCCGAGACCTTCGCTGCCGTTCTCGATTTCATCGCGACCGGCGGCTATGCGCTGCGCGCCTATGACAAGTTCAAGCGGCTGGTGAGGGAAGAAGTCCGCAGTCCTGAGCCTGTCGAAGGACGGTTAGACGATATGAACCGTGCTTCGACAGGCTCAGCACTGCGGAGCATCTGGCGCGTGTCGCACCCGAAGTTCATCACCCAACACCGGATGAATGCCGGCATCATCGTCGAAGCCGCCATGCTGACCGTGCGCTTCAAGAACGGGCGCAAGATGGGCCGTGTCGAGGAAGGCTTTGCCGCCACGCTATCCCCCGGCGATACCTTCTTCTTCTCCGGGGTCA